>JAJFLK010000079.1 GCA_021772735.1 Candidatus Sumerlaeota bacterium
ACCGCATCTCGACGATCCAACGGGCGGATATGATTCTGGTCATGCACAAGGGCGAGATTCGCGAGGCCGGCACGCACAGCGAATTGATCGAGGCCGACGGCCTGTATCGCAGGCTCTACGAACTTCAATTCGGAAGCGAAACGCCCGACGAGCCGGCGCTGCTGAGAGCGTCGTCTTAAGAGGCGTCGTCAGCGCCCTAATTACTCGGCGAGATGACGGGAGCCGGGCTTAAGCGCGCGGGCTGACCCGCCGATAAGGTGAGTTGGGGAAGACCACCCCGAGACCTGGAGACCGAAGATGGATAACAATGGATCAACGAAAACCGAATCGGGCAGCAAGGCACCTCGTTTTCTCGAGGATGAGGCGTATCGCAGCTTGCGATCGGGCGACATCGAGACATTTCACCGCGAGATCGCCGAGCGCGATTCGGTAGACTTTTCGAACGTGGATTTTCGCGGCGCCGATCTCCGTGGGGCTGATCTGCAAAAGGTCAATCTTCGAGGGGCTTATCTGCGCGACGCGGACCTGAAGGGCCTCGATCTGCGTAATGTCGATCTGGAGGGATGTTCTCTTCTCCACGCCAAGGTCGGTGGCACCTATTTCCCCTCCGACCTATCTGCTGACGAAATCCGCCTCAGCCTCGATCATGGCACTCGGCTGCGATATCGGAAGTAGGTTCCGTTCACGACATCCGCCGAGTGTTCCTCGGCGAGTTCTCAAAACAGATTCGACACGCGCCCGAAATCTGGATACATGGGCTCAACCTTCTTTCGGGTGTGCCTCCCCGTGGTGGGAGTCATGGTCGTGATCTTCCTGGCATTGGCCTGCTGCGGATTGCGGAGCGCCGGCGGCGCCCAATATATCGCTTACATTGTGGCCGTCGCCCTCGCCCGGCGCGTATGCGCTCTCCCCGCGTTCGAGGCGGTCGGCAAGGTTGCGGAGGATGGCGTCATCGGCTCCTGCGGCCAGCGTGCGTCGAGCCGAGGCCGCCGCCTCATCGAACTGGCCCGCGTTCTCCAGGAGCAGCGAGACGAAGCGGGCGAGGAATATGAAATCCTCTTCGTGATCCTCGGTCCAGAGCAGGTCGCCCCGGATTCGGCCGGGCCTGCCATCCTCGGGCCGGACCGCGAGCGCGCGCTCCAGGCCCTGGCTTGAGGCGGTCAGGGCGGCCCCGTGATGCGGGCCCGTCCCTTCACCGATCAGGCGCAGGTGCGTGATCGCCAGCGATAGATGGAGCTGAAAGAGCTCCGGGTTGGATTGATTTTTCGCCACGCCTTCTTCTAGGAACTCAATGGCTTCGGCCTCGTGACCATCGAAGCCGAGCCACATCGCGCCGAGGCGGTATCCGCGAATGAACTGCGGGTTCGCCAGCGTCATCATTCGATACCAGGGCAGCAGCTCCGCGCCCCGGCCCTCACCGTGGGATTGTCCGTGAACGCGCCACGGTTTGACTTCGCGTTCGAGCGCGCCGAGGAAACCCCGGAAATCGCGGTCGGCCGTCCGGATGATCGTCGGGGCGCCGTCGGGGACGGAATGATTGTGTCCTTCATGGCCGTCGGACTCGCCAACTTCCCCAGTCTCCTCATGCCCTTCATCGCCCTCGCGCTCATCCTCCGTCGATGGGCTTTGGGAATTATCGGGGATTTCGATCTCGGCGAGGCTTTCTTGATGAACGATGTCGAGCGCGGGACCGGCGAGGTCATTGTCCCCCCGGGCCATGGCGCCCAGCTTCAGGTGTTCGGCATAGCCGATGCCGTCGTGCATGTATCGCTCGGTCTTGACGAACATGACATCGGCCGCCGTGGCTCGGACCTCGCCGAGAATCTGCGCGAAGGCGTTTCTGTTGCGGCGTTCGACGCCGGCCTGGGCCGCTGCATCCAGCGCGGTGCGCGAGGCCATAGCCCCGCTGCGCAACGAAGGCAGAACGACAACTGCGGAGAATAACGCGACGCTCAGCAACAGCGTGCCGGAATTGTTTTTCGATTTGTGGATCAACTCTTTCACTTTCGCCTCATGCCTTTTTGATCCGTCTTAGATCGGCTTTCTGTTGAACATCCACGTCGCGATTAGATGCAGGATGATCATGAGTCCGACGCCATAGGCGACCGTCGCGAGCAGCACGGCGGGTGCGATTGCGGATTGATCGTGGACAAATCGCTCGATTTGATTGAACGGCGAGAAGTCCGGGACGACGGCAGTCGCGCGATGCAGAACTTGTCCGGGCGGGCCGAACAGGCGTTCAAGCGCGAGCGCCGAGCCGTTGAGCGCGGCGGCCCCGGCGAAGAAGCACGCCAGCGATAATAGAGCGGCGACGGCCGGAGGCATCGCGAGCGATAGGAGAATCGCCAGCGAGCTGAGCACGGCGAGCGCGATCATTTGGAGCCCGAGCGCCTGGACGAGGACGACGAACGACTGGCCGTCGCTCTTGGGGATGGGCAGGTAACTGAGCACACCGAACAGCACGAGGCAGCCGCACGAGATCGCCGTGACCGCCAGCGCCTTGCCGAGCAGGACGGTCCCGCGCGAAACGGGCCGGGCGAGGAGAGAGTAGACCGTGCGCTTATCGAGTTCGGCGGGCATCTGCCGCGCGGCCATCGTCGCGGCCAAAACCGCGGCGAGGAAGTAACTCATCGTCAGGCCGAAGCTCATCAGGAAGCGCGCGGTCGCGGCCGAATCGATGCCGATCAGGCGCGTGACCGAAGCCGCCGTGACGAACAGGCCGACGAGAATCAGGACGACGTAGAAATCCTTGCGCCGGATAAACTCCAGCCACACGGTCCAGGCGATGAGGTTCAGGTTACGCATCGGCAGTGGTTCTTCGCGTCAGAGCGCGCGCCTCCTGAATTGAAGGTGCGTCCCGGCGAGGAACAACGCCGTATAGGCCATGCCATAAAGCGTGAGCTGGATGATGGCCCAGGCGGCGATCGGCGGCCAAATCTGACCGGCTTCGCCGGCGCCGCCGGGGAAGGCATGCACGACCTTGCCCGAAGCGTCGAAGAGCGTCAGTTGCGGGATAAAGAAATGAAGCCCGACGAGGATCTTCTGCTGAAACGCGTCGAGATAGTCATAGATGTAACTCATCAGGCTCATGAAAATTTGCGAGCCGAGGTAGAGTAGCGAGCTGATCGTGATGGCCGCATCGACGTTGAAAACGAGGGAGAGCATGTATGCCAGCGCGGCAAGTACGGAGAAGTTCCACATCTGGAGGTAAACGAATTGGGCGAAAAGGACGCCGCTGAAGCTCGCGCCGGTCGTCACCTGGCCGATGAGAAAGATGATCATGAACAGGGCGTAGCAAAACGCGGCCGCACACATCACGCCGAAAAACTTGCCGAGCAGGAATGTGAGACGGCTGACGGGCTTGGCGAGGAGAGGGTAAAGCGTGCGGTTCTCGAACTCGCGCGGAAGCTGACGCGCGGCGAGCAGGATGACTGTCAGCGACGTGGCCACGTTCATCGTCTTCAGAGCAACCTCCTGATAGAACTTCGAGAGGCCCCCGACATCGAAAAAATTGATAAGCCGCGTCCCGGCGATCAGTGCGACGGCGACGATGACAATGGCGTAGATCTCCCGGCTGCGGATCGCTTCGATCCATATCGTCCGCGCGACGAGCCGGATTTGTCGAATTTGATTCATGCCTCTTCTTACCCCGTGCCGCCCCGGCACGCCCGACCCATGAGTCAACCGGAGCGGGAGACCCTCTGTATTCCTCTTCGGCACGGGGTGGGCGCGATTAAAGGCCGGATATCGGCGGGATGCGAAAACGGGATTTAGGGGATTAATTAGGGACAGTTACCTATATTCGTGTTGGACTGGAACCAGCTGCACAAACAGACCGAATATAGGTAACTGTCCCTAATTAATTCCTGCCGGGGGTTGACCGTTGCCGGGCTGTCTTGTGAGAATCAAACCCGAAGGCGAACAGGCGAGTCTGCTTATACGGGGCACGGCACGATCGCGCCGCCGGGGGGAATTTTGATTCCGAGAACGACCACATCCCGAATGATGAAACTCGAAAATGCTCTGACGCGTTCGATCTGGGCCGTTGCGGTGGGGGCGGCGGCATTGAGCGTGGCGTTCGGCGGGTCAGCAGTCGCGATCGAGCCTTCGGACGTGGCCGGCCACTGGGATGGAGCGGTCGAGGGCGAAGAATTGTTCGAGCCCATTTCCATAATGACGTGGATGTGGCTCGAAGATGGGCAAATCCGGGGGATCACCGGATGCGAATACGGCGTCAGCCACTTTGACAGCATCGTGCTGACCGATGACGAGCTGGCCGTGACGTTTTACTACCAGCATCTTGGGCCGGCGGCGCTGCTCGGTTCGGTCAGCCCAGATGGCAAATACGAGTTCAGGTGGAGTGTGGCGGACATGACCGGCACCGGCGCGCTGGCCAAAGTCAGGCAAGAGCCTGATGACGTGATTTCGCTTGAGGATATGGCGGGCGAATATCGCGGTCGCGTGGATGGCCCGCTGTTGTTCGAGGCCTATGACGTTCATCTGGATCTCAGGGTCGAGAGCGGTAGTATCCTAGGCCGGATCTACACGCCCGAAGGGTCATCCGACATTACGCAGAGCGAGTTCGAGGACAATCGCTTCTGGCTCAAATTCGAGAGTTTCGATGAGGACTTCGTCGGTCTCGCCATCGGATGGTTCGACGGAAAGCGCATGGAAGTTTACTGGGATGTCGGCCTGTCGGCCGGCAGAGCCGTTCTGGAACCCATCGAGGCGTGGGGCGAATCCGGGGGCGACGATATTGAACCAATCAATGGAGACGATTCGGTTTCCGATTAAAAGACCGCCCCGATCCCACCTCCCCGCCAACGCGACAACTTCATGCCACCGAGAAACCGATACGGCGCCATCCCTTTTCGCATAACCGACGAGGGCGTCACCGAGCTTCTGCTGGTCAGAACGACTGCCGGTAAGTGGTCCTTCCCAAAGGGCAAACTCGATCCGGGCGAGGCCCCGGAGCAAGCCGCCCGGCGCGAATGCCATGAGGAGAGCGGAGCCGTCGGCGCGGTGCTTGTCCAATCCGGGTCCATCACATATACGCACGGCAAGCCTGCGACTGAAGCAGGCGCGGGCGCCGAACATCCGGTCCAGGCCTTCCTGCTGCGCGTCACTCGGCTCGAAGCGCCCGAAAGCGGATCGCGCGAGCCGACGTGGTTCGGCATTGACGAAGCCAGGGCCGCGCTGGCGCAATCGCGCGGCAAGAAGTATGCGGGCGAATTCTCGCGCGTTGTGGATTGGGCCGCTGCGGCCATCGCAGCTATCGCCGATAAGAGTAACTGATTTGCTCAGGCGCGTTCGGGAACCCAGTCTTCGGGACTGACGATGGGATGATCGTCTGCCCGATCGATCTGTCCATCCTTAACGAATTGACGTGCCAGAGCCCAAGGCCCCGCGCCGTCGTTTCGCATGATCGGCGCGGCCGAATATTGCACGAGATACGAGCGGCGGGGCTTATCCGTCGAGTTCGCGCCGCTGCAATGAAAGAGCGTCGAAGAGAATACAGCGATCGAACCGGCCGGGACGATAACCGGGATGCCGGGGTCGTCGCCGTGATAGCCAACGCGATCGTTCGTGCCCTCCTCGGCGACGTGTGTGACGCGCTCTCGCGTGCCGGCGCGCGAATACGGCAGCACGCTGATCGTGCCGTTCTCGACCGACATATCATCAAGCGCGCACCAGCATGAGACGTATGGCACGCGCCCGTGGCTGACGTAACCTGAGTCCTGATGCCAGGAGAACGTCATGCCCACCTCGGCCATCTTGACGACGAATTGCTCCATGAAAACGAAGGCGTCGGGGCCGACGGTCGC
The DNA here is from genome assembly GCA_021772735.1 of Candidatus Sumerlaeota bacterium. Classification (GTDB taxonomy): domain Bacteria; phylum Sumerlaeota; class Sumerlaeia; order MVZB01; family JAJFLK01; genus JAJFLK01. The sequence continues at coordinate 5,826 of JAJFLK010000079.1, forward strand.
GCGGCAGATCTCCGCCATCGTCTCGCTGAAGACGAACTCGGTGAGCGCCTCGCTTTTGGGGTGATTCAGCGTAATAAAGTATCGCTTGCCGCGATGGTTGATCCCTTCGATCTGCGTGCCGGCGGCGTCCATCCGCGCGTCGATCTCTCCGATAAAGCGCGTGCATTCGCCGCGCAGCGCCGCCAGCGTATCGGCGTCGATCGCGCCCTCCAGTATGAAGTATCCTTCTTCCACGTATTGCCGCATCTGGTCGTCGGTGATCGGAAGCGTGGTTGATGCAGGCATGGGTTCTCCTCCGGGGGACATCGCCCCTCGCTTAATCCTGTCAGCTTCCGATGGCCTCTTCAATCAGCTCGCGGTTCTCTGGCGTTAGTTTGAGACCCATCGCGGCCTGGCGCGCCCGAGGCGACATCTTCTTCCACGTTTTTTGCACAATCGTGACGAGCTTGTCTTCATCGTGTTTCGCGGCGAACGGGCCGAAGTAGCTTTCTAAAAATACGAGGCACGCGACATCTTCGAGCGTTTGCATCTCGGGGTCGGTCGCGAGGTTGCGCTTGCGGAGCAGCGATTGCGTGCGCTGAACCGTGCGCTCCGGGACTCCGGCCCATCCGAGGACGCGGCCCGCGGTCTGCGCGTGAAATTCATACAGGTCCGTCCGCCAACGCAGATAACCCTTGCGCCCTTCGGGGTACTTGGCGCGAGGGCTTTTCCAGCGTTCGATGTGCTGGGCGCGCGCAGCGAGGCGCAAGGCTTCGGAGGCCTCGGGTTCGAGCTTTGCGAGCCAGTGCATCATCCGGCGCGAGTAAAGCAGCTCCCTGGGGACATCGCCTTGGGGCGAGCGTTCGATGTTTGGGTCCGCGCCGTTGGCTTCGTCGATCAGCTCGATGGCTTTCAAATAAGCTTCGGAGGCTTTGGGATGGGATTGACTCATTGCGCGCTGTTCGCCTTGTCCGAATTGTGGCCGAAACTGGGGCCGGAGGCATGCTCGGAGGATCGCTGTTAGGTTATCAGCCTCAATAATCGTTGCCAACGCAAGGTTTGCCGATTAGCTTTCGCCCGTCGGGAAGGCCAGGCCATTGCGCCACGCCACCCGAATCAACTCGGGAGGCAGGAGAACAATATGAGTGACATTACACTGGACCAGGCCCTCGGCGCGGTGGCCGCAGCCGTGGCTAAATCCGCCCAAAAGGGCGTGAAGATGGATATCGCCGTCGTCGATGCCGGCGCGAACTTGAAAGCGTTTGCCCGAATGGACGGCGCATGGCTGGGCTCGATCGACATCGCGATCAAGAAGGCGAAGACCGCGCGATTTTTTGACATGGAAACCGGCGCGATCGGCGGGCTTTCCCAGCCCGGCGGGCCGCTTTACGGTATCGAAATCAGCAACGGCGGCTTGATAAGCTTCCCCGGCGGCGTTCCGCTGCGCGATGTCGACGGCACGGTCATCGGCGCGATCGGCGTCTCGGGGAGCACGGTCGAGGACGATCACGAAGTCGCGATGGCCGGGGCGTCAGCCGTCTAGGGCGAGCACCGGAGAAGTCTATATGCCGTGACTGAACAGCAACCCACAGACCATCCGCCGGGCGTTTACGAGACGCTTGACGAGCGTGGGATGATCGCGCAGTGCAGCGATCCGGAGATGCCCGCGCGCCTGGCCGCCGAGAAGGTCACCGTCTATGTCGGGTTCGATCCGACGGCCGACAGCCTGCATCTCGGACACATGGTGCCGATCATGGCGTTGGCGCATTTCCAGCGCGCCGGACATCGCTCCATCGCGCTAGTCGGCGGCGCGACCGGCATGATCGGCGATCCCAGTGGCCGCTCGGATGAGCGCAACCTGCTCGGCCTCGAAGCGATTCGCCACAACGTGGAGTGCTTGAAGACGCAGCTCGGTCGGTTCCTCGATTACGAGGGCGAGAACGCCGCGCTGATGCTCAACAACTACGACTGGATCTCGAAGATGTCGTTCATCGACTGGTTGCGCGATGTCGGCAAGAACTTTTCAATCGGATACATGCTCGGCAAGGAATCCGTGCGGCGGCGCATCGGCGCGGGCAGGGAAGGTGACGCCGTGGCTGTGAGCGACGAGGGCATCAGCTTCACCGAATTCAGTTACATGACGATGCAGGCCTACGATTACCTGCATCTTTTCGACGCGCACGGATGCACGCTCCAGGCCGGCGGCTCGGATCAATGGGGCAACATCACGGCCGGGATGGATCTGATCCGCAAGACGCGCGGCGAGCACGTCGGCGGCGTGACGCTGCCGCTGGTGACGACGGCCTCGGGCGAGAAGTTTGGTAAATCGGCGGGAAACGCCGTTTGGCTCGATCCCGCGCGCACGAGCCCGTATCAGTTCTATCAATATTGGATCAACGCGGACGACCGCGACGTCGAGGGCTATTTGAAATTCTTTACGTTCCTGTCGGTTGATGAGATCGATTCGATCTGCGCGGACCACGCCGCCGCACCCGAGAAGCGCGCCGCGCAGCATCGCCTTGCCGAAGAGGTCACGCGTGGCGTCCACGGCGAAGCCGAACTGGCCAAGGCGATCAAGGCGTCGGCCGCGCTCTTCAGCGGCGATATCGCCGGGCTTTCGGCCGACGATCTGGAACAGGTCTTCGCCGAAGCGCCGTCGTATGAGGTTGCGCGAGGCGAATTCGGCGAGCAGATGGCCGTCGTCGATCTTATGGCGCACACCGGGATTTGTAAATCGCGCGGCGAAGCACGACGCCTCGTCAAAGGCGGCGGCGTTTACCTGAACGGAGAGCGCGTCGCGGACGCGGGCGACGCCGCCCGGGCCGAGAAATTGATCGACGGCACGACGCTGGTGATTCGCGTCGGCAAGAAGAAGTATCATCTCGTGCGAGTTGGCGGAGGCTAGTCGTCCGACCGTCTGGTTTTGTCGGGCAATGTCACCTCTACCCATTGGAGTGTCCTTGAACTTCTCAACCGGCGAGGGCGCCGGTACCACACTTTGTAAGCACCACATCGGGACGGTGTGGGACCGGCGCCCTCGCCGGTCATGACGTCCCTAGTTTCCCTCCACTCCATGAAGCAATCAGGAAACCCCAACACCATGCCAAAGCAATCGATTGGCCTAGTCGGCATCGGCGTGATGGGCCGCAGCCTGGCGCTTAATTTCGAGCGTAATGGATTCGGCGTGGCCGCATACGACCGCACGCCGGAGGACCTCACGGCCTGGCTCGAAGGTCCGGCTGCGGGCAAAAACATCGTTCCGGCGGCGTCGTGCGAAGAACTCGCGGCCTCGTTAGAGAGTCCGCGCAAGGTTCTGCTGATGGTTCCGGCCGGCGCGCCTGTGGATGCAGTCATCGAGTCATTGACGCCGCACTTGGAATCCGGCGACATCATTATCGACGGCGGCAATTCGCATTTCGCCGATACGGCGCGCCGGGTCGAGTCGCTCAGAGCCGAGGGGATTCGATTCATCGGCATGGGCGTTTCGGGCGGCGAGGAGGGCGCGCTCTGGGGTCCATCGATGATGCCCGGCGGCGCGCGCGAGGCGTGGGATGATGTCTCGGCGATGTTCAAGAAGATCGCCGCGCGGACCGGGGACGGCGTGGCGTGCTGCGATTGGATCGGCGAGGGCGGCGCGGGCCACTTCGTCAAGATGGTCCACAACGGGATCGAATACGGCGACATGCAGCTCATCTGCGAGGTCTACGACGTGATGCGGCGCGGGCTCGGCATGAGCAACGACGCCATGCGCGAGGTCTTCGCCGAATGGAACGGCGGCGAGCTGGAATCGTATTTGATCGAGATCACGCGCGATATTTTGGGGACGAAGGATGACTCGGGCGAGTATGTCGTCGATAAAATCCTCGACGCCGCCGGCCAGAAAGGCACGGGGATGTGGACGGCAATCAACGCGCTCGAACTGGGGCAGCCGTTGACGCTGATCGGCGAGGCGGTCTTTGCCCGGAATTTATCGGCGATCAAAGAAGAACGCGTCGAGGCGGCGCGGACATTAGGCGACGCGGCGGGCGCGACGAAAATCGAAGTCTCCGATGCAGATGCAGCCGATGGATACGCGGCGTTCATTGACGATCTTCGATCCGCGCTTTATGCGGCAAAGATCGTGAGTTACGCGCAGGGATATCAGCTCATGCGCGCGGCGGCGGTCGAGCACGGGTGGAAACTGGATTACGGCGCGGTCGCGCTGGTGTGGCGCGGCGGGTGCATCATCCGCTCGGCGTTCCTCGGCGATATCAAAAAGGCCTACGAGCGCGAGCCAGACCTTGTGAACCTGCTGCTCGACCCATTTTTCAGCGACGCGATGGCGCGCTGCGAGGCGGGCTGGCGGCGGGTCGTCGGCGCGGCGGTGGCGGCGGGCATCCCGACTCCCGCGATGAGCTCGGCGTTGGCGTTTTTCGACGGATACCGCGCCGCGCGCTTGCCAGCAAACCTGCTCCAGGCCCAGCGCGATTACTTCGGCGCGCACACCTACGAACGCATCGACGGCGCGCGCGGCGAATTCCATCACACCGATTGGCAGGCGGGGAAGGTGGACTGAATCGGGGAGCTGAATTAGGCTGAGTCCGAGGGGGCAGTCTTATCAGATAGTTGTTCCGTGCGCTCACTGCACGGAGCGGGAGGTGCATTATGACAGATCCGATACCAGCGGGCATGACGGCGGTGACGCCGCATTTGACGATCGACGGCGCGGCCGATGCGATTGAATTCTATAAGAACGCGTTCGGCGCGGAGGAGGTTGCGCGCCTGCCGTCACCCGGCGGCAAGCTCATGCACGCGCAGATCACGATCGGCGGCGCG
>JAJFLK010000080.1 GCA_021772735.1 Candidatus Sumerlaeota bacterium
GATCATGCCCGGCACGATCTGTCGGATCAGGCGCAGGCATGAAAGGAAATTGACCTCGATCATCTTGGCGACCATATCGTCGGTGACGTCAAGCATGGGTCCCTGACCGATGTTCGTGGCGCTGTTGTTGACAAGGATGTCAATCGGGCCGACATCGGTTTGGGTCTTCTCGACCAGCGCCTCGATCTGATCCGCTTTGCCGACATGGCACTGGGCGGGAATGACCTTGCCGGGGAGCGAGGCGAATTCCTCGGCCGTGGCCGTCAGGTTATCGAGTTTGCGGCTGGCGATGACGACCGACGCGCCCGCCTCTGCCAGCGCCTGCGTGACGGCCTTGCCGATGCCTCGGCCGCCGCCGGTCACCAGCGCGACTTTGCCGGCCAGATTGAATTTTTCCATGGTGGACATATAGCGGAGCCCCCTCCATTTGGTATTGGACGAAACAGATGCGGATAATAGATCCGAGGCGGGAAATCTAAAGCAATCAGACCAAAAGGGCCATCGAATTTTCGATCCATTCGGCCTCGCGGGCGAGCCCCTCTTCCAGGGAAACTCGAGGCGAGAAGCCGAGATCTTCGCTGGCGCGTGTCGTATCGGCGAAGGTGTGGCGCATGTCGCCCATCTGGACATCCTGGAAGCAGGCGTCCATTGGTTTGCCCAGCACATGGCCAATTTTATCAACCGCTTCGGCCAGCGTGATGCGGCTGCCGCCGCCAATGTTATACACGCCGCCGGGCCGGCCCTTCTCCGAGGCTAGGATATTGGCCTCGACGATGTCGTCGATGAACGTGAAGTCGCGAGTCTGCTTGCCGTCGCCGAAAATGTGAATTGACTGGCCCTCGATACCGGCGCGGATGAAGCGGTGGAACGCCATATCGGGTCGCTGGCGCGGACCGAAGACCGTGAAGTAGCGCAATGAAACAGTCTCGACCTGAAAGTTTTTCCAATAAAGACAGCACAGGTGCTCGGCGGCGAGCTTGGTCACGCCGTAGGGTGATTTGGGCTGCGGGGCGTCGTCCTCGTGCATGGGCAGTTTGGGCGTATCGCCATAGACCGAGGACGAGGAAGCGTAGACCATGCGGACGCTGGAGCCCTTCATGGCTTCAAGAAGCGTCTGAGTCCCGAGAATATTGAGATCGGTATAGACCGCGAAGCTCTGTCCCCAGCTCGCTCGGACTCCGGCTTGCGCGGCCTGATGGAAAACCGTCGATGTGCCCTTGAGAACAGAAGGCCAATCAATCTCGGTGATGTTCTTCTCAATGAACGTGAAGTTCTCATCCGCGATCAGGGATTCGAGGTTCTTGCGTTTGATACGCTCGGAGTAATAGTCGGTGATGCAGTCGATCCCCACGACCTGATGGCCCGCAGAAAGGAGTTTCCCAGCCAGAGTTGATCCGATGAATCCGGCGGTCCCGGTTACAATGAATTTGGTCATGGAGGTGATGTGTTTCTCGTAAGGTTGCGCGCCGGCGCGGCTCCCCACCCAGTCGCTATTCAACCTGATCCACGTAGATTTTTCAAGTCATTAGCCTTGGGCGACGCGTGGGGCCGGGCCGCCGCGCGGACATCCAATAGTTCATTCCGGGGGAGCAAGTGGCGGAGGCTTTCGCGGCGAAAGTTGCTCGGATGGAGGAATTACTTTGAGCTCAGCGGCGCGCGGGCGGGCTTGGGGATCTTGCCGAGGTCGGCGCTGCCGTTGATCTTCCCCGGGTCCTTCTTCTCATCTTTATCGGACTTCTTCTTTTCCTTGGGCTTGGATTCCTGCGCGCGCGTGATTTCCGGGAAGCCGTCGTAGAGAACCGTGTTCGAGATGTCGGATTGAATGACCGTGATCTTGTTCGCTCGGGTCGTGGTGATCCAGCCTTCGGCATCCTTCTGCTTGATAAACGGGCGCGTGCCTCCCGGCTCACCCTCGAGGATCATCTTGCCGCCTTCCATCTCGCGCGTGAGCCGGACGCAGGTGCCGCTGATGCCTTCGAGCTCGAAGACGACGGGTTTGCCCTTGGCGATCATGATCTGCGTTACCATATCGACTCGCAGATCGTCGCATTTGAGATCGAGCTGATCACTTTCGAGAACGACCTTCTTGGTCACATGCATGACCTTGAGATCGCCGGTCTCGGGATCTGATTCGAACACGAGCGATCCATCGGCCTTCAGGTTGACGCCGCCTTCGCCGAAGATCGACGAGAGTGCGTCATCCTGCCCGCCGAGCGCCGCCTGCTCCGAATCGCCGTCCTGGGCGAAGCTGCTCGCTGAAGGCAAGGTCATCGCTGTGAGAAGCGCCAGCAATGCGAGCGCGGAGCGCACAGTGGTGCGGCGGGTGTGTATTTGATTCGAGAAATCCATGATGTCAGTTGCGTTTCCTACTTGAGAGTTCGATGCCGCCTTCCAGGAGCCAGCCGGTGAAGGTGCCGGTCTCGCCATCCACGATTGCGGTCAGGTTGTCGGCGACGCCGGAGAATATTGATTCCCCGGCCGGAAGATCGTAAGCGACGCCACGCGAAGACGAGATCTTGCGTGTGCGGCTGTCGAATACCAGCTCGGGAGCCTCGATGCGATAGCCCTCGGCCGAAGTAAAATGAACCTCGCCTTCGAGCGCCCAGTCGTATTTCGTCACTTCGGCGGCAGCCTCGCCCTCGGGCGTGATCGTATACGTCACAGGCCAGACCCGCCCGCTCTGGCCCGAGATGCGCTGCCCAAGCTCGGCGGACTCGTTGAAGATCGTTACATCGGGCTCGTCCATCCAGATAGCGCGCGAGTCCTCGTCGAGGCGGCCGTTATCGGCTTCGATCCGATAGGCGATCGAGCCGGCGCTCATCATGGTCAGTACGATGCCTTCGCTAAGTTCGATCATGTGACGCGGCTCGGCGCTGGCTCCGTCGGATTCGGGCACGGCCGGTCGGTCCTGGGCGGCGGCGACGGCCGAAACACACAACCCGAGCCCGGCCAGGACGAGCGCCCATCCACGTCGCCGAAGCAAATCATATGAGGATATGGGTTGTCTCGAATTCATGGTCCGGATCTTGATCCGACCGCTTTCATTCTGCACGTTCAAACCACCGCCCGCGCCGCAATGTCCCGAGTTTTCCGACATTTTCCCCACGGGGAGATACACAAACTTGTATCAGCAACCGGGGCGCGATTCAAGGCAAAGCCCGACGGGCCGCGACGCGCAGCTCGACCGCGCTGACTAGATAATAATTCCGGGCATTGGCGCTGACCTGCTCCTCGGCCAGCGCCGTGAGCGCATTGGCTTTGAGGTTCAATGCGCCGCCGTCGGCCGGGTCCAGGGCGATGAGGTTATCGCACAGTTCTGCGGCCCACTGGGCATCGCCCGCCGCCAGCGCGTCGGTGGCCTGCGCGAGGAGCTTCTCTGCGCCGCCCGCCAGTTCGGCCATTCGGCGCGCCCGATCTGGCGGCGCCAGCGGGAAAAGATTCGTCGCGTTGCCATCGAACCAACCCATGTATCCGCTGAAGATCGAGCGGACCGACCAGGAGACCGTGCCATAGAATTCTTCGAGATAGGGCTGCGAGGCCAGCTCGGGCGCCAGCGCGATCTCATGGGCAAGTTCGTCGGGCGTCAGGCCGCGATTCATCCCCTCCAGTGTCATCGAGTGGACCGATCGGATGGCATCGCGATACGCCGTCAGCGTGTCCCGAATCGCCTCGGTGCCGACGATCGGGCGCGAGTGGCTGGGCACGAGGAAATCGACCTCCTCTCCGAGCATGAGATCCAGGCTGTCGGCCCAGTGGCGCACGTCGCGGTACGGCACGCCTCGGATCGCATAGAGATTCGGGAATGCCTTGTAATAGTTATCGCCCGGGGCGAGGAGCTTGCGCTCTGGCAGGTAGACGTAGAGCTGATCGGCGGTTTCGCCCGGCGCGTGGACAATCTTGAGCTTGACGCCGGCGACCGTGACCTCCAGTTCATCCTCAACGGTGATATTGGCCGGGATGAACCCCGAAGCCTGGCCCAGCGAGACGTGGAGCCTCGGGCCGATGCCGCAATTCATGAACAGATCGGGCCCGAGGCCGATGCCGAACTGGCGCACGGCGCGGCGCAGATAGATCGGGTTGACCGGCCCGTCGAGTTCGGTGGCGCGCGCGGTCGTTGTCGGATGGGAATAGACGTCCGGATTGTCGTCCCCGGCGAAGACCTTGGCCCCGCCGATGTGATCGGCGTGGAAGTGCGTGTAGATAATCGCGCGGACCGGCGCGGTCGTGATCTTGTCGAACTCGGCCTTGATCGCCTTCGCGGCGGCCTGGCTCTCTGTCGTGTCGATGATAATGACGCCGGGACCGCGCTCGTCCTCGCCCTCGATCAGGATGGAATTGGCCAGCGCGAACCCGACCGCGACGTGAACGCCTTCGGTGACTTCGATGACCTCGGGCCGGAATTCGTTCGTGTGCGCCGCGAGCTTCTCGGCCGGGGATTGGGCGAAGCCGGACGGCGCGAGGAAGAACAATAATATGGAGGTGAGCGGCAGGTTCGCGCGGAACAATTCGCGGCGAGCCTGGCCTGAAACGTGTCGCGCGGGGTGTGGGATCATGTCGGCGAACTTCTTCCAGTGATGAGTACGCAAGGTCTGGGCCCCCTAGTATTGGTGTTTCGGGATGTAGTCAGGCTATGAGCCTGGATCCGGAATTTCGCGAACAGTTCATTCCGTAGCGGCTGCTTCCTCGCTCTCGGCGTCCGGCCGTGCAAGGAGCCCGAGCTCGACCTTGATGTCCTCGGCGTTCGTCAGGTGGAGCACGCGCGTAACCTTTAGTTTATCCACGATGATGATCGTAGCTTCTCCTTCGACGTCCGGCAGGCGCGCGGTCGTCGTCCCATCGCGGTCCAGCAGCATCGGATAGGGGCGTTTGCGCAGGCCGGGGATGCCGAACATCTTCGCGATGAGCTTGGGCATGCCGCTGATATCGGCGACGTAGATCGCATGCAGGTCATCGAGAAGCCCCTCGGGCGCGTTGTGGAGCGCTTCTTTGAGAAGTCCGCCGCCGGCCATATCCCGGCTGAAAAGAATCATTTCGACTCCGTCATCGAGATGGCGCAGTTCGTCGTGGGCGTCCTTCAATTCGAAGGCGGCCATGACGTCGCCGACGGCGTAGGGCGCGGCCTCCTCTTGTGCGAACGCACCGGCGCTGATGAGCAGGATCGAGACGAGTAGGGTGTATTGATAAATGGGAAAAATGTGTTTCATGAATGGATATTCCTGATTCGTTGGATTCGGATTGTCGTTGGGGCTCCGAGGCCGCCGACTTTAAGGCCCGGGGTCAGTCGCGGGGTAATCGGCCGCGCAGAATCGAGCCATCCGTCAGTCGGACTCGATTCTCATAGTGCAATTCTATGTACTCATAAAGCAAGCGGTGGCGCGTCTCGATCGCGATGCCGTCGGTCGTCGATCCGGTCTCGGGCGAGCCAGGCCAGAGG
>JAJFLK010000009.1 GCA_021772735.1 Candidatus Sumerlaeota bacterium
TACACAGATTGCACAGATTTGAAGAGAGGGATGAAAGAGTGATCACTCGCCGGGAGTCTGGAGGTCGCTTTTTCTAAATCTGTGTAATCTGTGGTTCTCTTCTCTTTCGGCTTGAGGGGCCATTTCAATCCAACTGCTCGACACGCGTGAAATTGAAGTAATCCGTCCCGTTGACAGTCGATTCGCTCAGCGAAGTGCGCCGTCTTCCGTCCTTGCCCTCCCAGATCGAATAATGCGTCCGCCGCAAGACCTCGACCTCCTCGGGTTTCGGGCCGCCGCGCAGGGCTTCGGTCATGACTCGACCGTCCATTGCCACCGGAATCGGGATGCGGAGCAGGTGCAGAACCGTCGGCGCGAAATCCACGTTGCCGGTCGGCACGTCGCTCCGCCTGGCTCGTTTGATATCGGGTCCGCCGCCGATCATCGGGATGCCGATGTCAAACGGACTGGTGCTGCCGTGGCCGGCAATGCCTCCCTTGGCCGTCATGCCGGGAAATCCGAATTCGTTCTCGCCGCTGGTCCATGACGGATCGACGTAAAGATCCGGCGCGCGCTCGTGGTCCATATACGTCGCCGTCATGGACATCGCGCCGAGGACGAACCCCTCGGGGTGCGTCTCCATGCGCTTCTCGGTCAGGACCGCCCCGACCCAGGGCGTCACAAAAAGCATTTCGGCAATGCGCCGGACTTTATCCCGATCCGGCTCTCCCAAGTAGATCGCGCCGTCCACGACGACGACATCTTCGGAGTAATTGCTCTTCTTGAATCCATTCTGGATCAACAGTTTCTTCAATCCGCTTCCGCCGGACTGCCCGACGAATTGTTCACTGGCCTGCGTTGAGAAACCATGATCGGACGTGACAAAAATATTCGTCCGGCGCAGCAGGCCGCGTTCGTAAAGCGCTTCGATGATCCTCCCAAACTCGTCGTCCACGTGCTTCAGCGCGGCGTTCGTCTCCGGCGAGCCGATGCCGAAGGTGTGCTCCGTCGCGTCAGGATCGGTGATCCACATCAGCGTAAGATCGGGCGGGCGCGCCGCATCCAGGCCGAACTCGATCCAGGCGTCGATCACGCGCCGGGTGCGCGCGATGTTCGGCTTGGCGGCGGCCGGCTCGGGGCCAAATTTCTCCAGAACCCGCTCTTCGAGTTCTGCGGGCCGAATCATGCCCGTATTGATGATCCCCGCGCCCGAGATCTTGTGATTGAGCAGCAGCGCCGCGCCGGTCGAACCCGAACTGACGACGAGGATTTGCCTGCCCGCCGCGTCGAGGATCTCGCCGAGGCCGGGCGCCGTCAGCAACGCCCCGCCGGTCGCCTCTTCGATACGATCCAGATTGGCGACCTCGCTTGTGAGAAGTCCACGGCGGGGATCGATCTCGGGATAAAAAACCGTGTTGTCGATTAACCCATGCGTGCGCGGATACGAGCCGGTCGCGATCGACGCGGCATTGACACGCGTCACGGTCGGGAAGACCGAATGATGATTCGTCCCGGTGAACCCCTGCCGGCCGAAGGTATGCAAATTCGGCATCAGCTCGGACGTGATGAAATCGGGCCGGAGGCCGTCGATCACGATGACAAGCTGGAACTCGCCGCGCGGATTTTGGATGGCGTTCGTCGCGCAACCGGAGAGCACGGCGGATATGCATGCGATGCAAGTGATGAGATAGCGATTGAACGCCACGCGCGTCCGACTCTTTGCTTTTGTCATGATTGTGTATTGCCTCTGATTGTTGCCTGATTATTGAGTAAGCCGAGCTGAAGAAGAAGAAACCACAGATTACACAGATTACACAGATTTCACAGATTAGATAAGTTGGCCTCATGGCTCGCCTCGTGCAGAGGTGTAAATTCTCTCTCTTCCGATTTCTTCAATCTGTGAAATCCGTGTAATCTGTGGTTTCTATTCCTTCTTACCCTTGGAGAGGCACCCATCGGGCAACCGGACTTCTCGCGAAACTCGTTGCCGGTCGCGCGGCGGCGCGGCAGACTTTTGCCCTCCATTCCGAGCGGTTTGAGAAGATCATGAACAGCCATTCACCACAGCCTACAAACTCCGGCTCCGAGGGTTCCCACTCAGAAGCCTCCCATATCGACACCACGCGTGGCGGCGGGCTGGTCATGGGATTTCGCGGCGCGCGGCCCCGGTTCGGCGCGGGCGTTTTTCTTGCCCCGACCTCGGTCGTCATCGGCGAGGCCACGCTCGGCGATCGCGTCGGCATCTGGTTCGGCTCGATCGTCCGGGCCGATATCAAACGCATCGAGATCGGCGCGGATACGAACATACAGGACTTGAGCGTCCTGCACGTCGCGGACGATCACCCGTGCATCATCGGCGAGCGCGTCGTCGTCGGCCATCGGGCCATACTGCACGGCTGCACGGTTGGCGACGAGGTCCTGATAGGGATGGGCGCGGTTGTCCTGAACGGCGCGCGGATCGGAGAGGGCTCGATCATCGCGGCCGGGACGCTGGTAACCGAGGGCAAAGTGATTCCGCCGCGCAGCCTCGTCATGGGCTCTCCGGGCCGGATCGTCCGCGAGGTCACGCCCGAGCAGATCGAATCGGACATCGTCCACTTCGCTCACAAATACGCGCGTATGGGCGCGGAATATATCGAGCAACTGGCCGGGCCACACAAGTGAGCGAGCATGAATCAGAGCCGCGTCCCCCGCAGGAATTCGGCAAGCCGTTTCGCGCGTATATCCTGAGCGGAGGCGAGGCGAAGCGCGCCGGCGGAGTCAATAAATCGTTCATCAAGATCGAAGGCCGCACGATCATCGAGCACCAGCTCGGCAGGCTCACTTCGATCTTCGGTTCCGAGATCGTCCTGGTCACGGATCGCTCCGAGGACTATGCGGCTTACGAGCTGCGGACGATTCGCGACGTCACCGAATCAGAAGTCCCCGGCGCGCTCGTGCGGTCCGCGCTTCGCGGCATCCTCACGGCCCTTCTCGATAACCCGGACGGCTGGTCGTTCATCATCGCCAACGATATGCCATGGCCCGACGCCGAACTGGTCGGGCGGATGTGGCGGCGCGCGCGCGGCGGGGGTCAGGACCCCGGCCTTGCCCCCGGCTTGGACG
>JAJFLK010000081.1 GCA_021772735.1 Candidatus Sumerlaeota bacterium
CAGACGCCCAATTTGCCCGAGACGCGCGCGTAGGCGCCCGCCATATGGACGGCGCAGGCCTCATGGCGGGGCGAGATGAGATCGATGCCGTGGTTCTTCAGGCTCGAATAGAAGCCGAAATACGTCCCGTCGATAATGCCGAAAACTTTATCCACGCCCTCGCCGGCCAGCATGCGCGCGATCAGCTCTCCACCGGACATCTTTTCCATTCAATTTTCCCCCCTCGTCGTTCTGGCCATGCGCAACGGGGCACGGCCATCGATCAATTCGTCGCCTGGGACATGAGGATAAGACCCGTGCGATAATTTTGTCCACGAAAAGCCCGCTGAGCGTGCCATGATGCCTGGCCTGCGGTCCGGTGGAAAAAATATTCATGGCGTGATTAAGCGTTCGACGTTCCTCCGCGTCCTTAATAGTAAGAGGCATCGGGCAGAGGCTGGGAGGCGGAGCCGCCGAGTCATTCGGGCCGACAAGGAACCGCACCCTGGACGAAAAACTTCTCACTGACTTCTGCAAGGGCGACTGGCGGGCGTTCGACGCAATCTTCCGCAGGTATTCGGCGCGCGTCCACGCCACGGCATATCGGATGACGGGGCAGTTCGAAGACGCCGAGGATACGGTGCAGGAAGTCTTCGTGACGCTGGCAGGCAAGGCGGCCCAGATCCGAAATCGGGATTCGCTTCATTCGTGGATATTCAGGACGACGGTCAACCGATCGATCGACCGCATACGGCGTCGGCGCAATCACGTCTCGCTGGATTCATCGGCAGCGGACGGGGCAAAAATCATCGCGCTGGAGAGCCTGCGGCGCCTCTCGGAGAGCGCCGAGAGATCGATGCGCGCCGATCTCGTCCAGGAGATTACCGATTACATCCCCCGGCTTCCCGAACGCCAGGCCGCCGCGTTCGTGCTGCGGCACTTCGAAGGCCACAGCCACCGGGAGATCGCAAATACGCTGGGCATCAGCGAGGGCGCCTCGCGCAGTCATCACAGCCTGGCGTGCGCGAAAATCCGAGGTTGGATCGCCGAGGGGCGCGCCGAAGCGAAGCGCTCGGAAGCCAAACGCGCCGAGGAGTCGGCACAATGAAGACGAACTGCTCCGGGTTCCGATCCGCATTGACTTTGCTCACCGAAAACGACATCGCCGAAGGCCCACGCGCGCGGATGCTGGCCCATGCCGGGACGTGTCCGGACTGCGCAGCTGAGCTGGATCTCCAGACCGAACTCATGGCCGCGATCGCCGAATCACCGCTTGCCGATCCGCCGGCACTCTACTTCGAGGGCGTCCTGGCCGAAGTTCGATTGAAACTGGAAGTCGCTCCCCGGCCCGTGCGCATCCGCAGAGCGCGGGGCTCGTGGCGTCCGGCTCTTGCGACGGGCCTGACCGCGGCGATGGCGATGATGTGGTTCAGCGCGGCGATGGCGAGTGTGTTTCCCGGCAGTTTTAGCTTCGAGCACAGGCCATCGGGAACGCCCCAAACGGCGCGTGCCGCAGTGACCCTTTATGCGTCGGCGACGACAAACGACAAGATCAGGCTGTTGAGGGATCCTCGGCTCGGGCTCATTCTCGCCGATTCGCGGCTTTGGAAACTGCAGACCGAACTCCTCGAAGAAATCGGGATCGTCCTGGCCGTCGCGTCGGCAACCACGCAAGGGGTCAACCCATGAGATCATTCCGAATCCCGGCGAGAAGCACGGCGACGGGAGACCGGGCGTTTACGTTCGTCGAGCTGATTCTCGTCGCCGCGATCATCTCGATCCTGGCGGCTATCGCAGTGCCAAATTTCCTGGAGGCGCAGGTTCGAGCCGATGTCGCGCGTTCCAAGGCGGAGCTCGCGTTGGTCAAGATGGGGATCGAATCGTATCGGCTGGAGAACCGGCATATTCCATATAATCGCCAGGCGGGCGTCGCCGACGGCTGGGATCTGGTCGCGCTGACGACACCCATCGTCTATCTGAGCTCGGTTCCCTATGACTTCATAGGCGGCGAGCAGCCGTATGTGTATCTCAATGCGCTGCAGAGCGATCCTGCGGTCGGGCTCTCATACGGCCCCGAAGTGGCCGCGAAATTCCCGGGCCAGGTCTTCGCACTGCTCTGGGGATTCGGCCCCCGGGGCGAACTTGAAATCCAAATCGACGAGGGCGGCGGCGTCGAGCGGCTCGTCAAATACGACCCGACCAACGGGACGGTCTCGCGAGGCGATATGTATGAAACGCTTCCCTAGCACTCTGACCGATGGGAATTGACGGGAAGTCATGACCGGCGAGCGCGCCGGTCCCACACCTTGCAGATGTGGTGCTTGTAAAGGGTGAACCCGGCAAGAGGAGAATGGATAGCATGATTCACTTGTTTCACGTCGCACGCCGAACCGAGGATCTGGCGCTGTTCTTGAGACACGTCTCCGGCGCGATGCGCTCACGCGTTCCTCTGCCGGTGATTCTGCGCGCATACGGCGCAGAGGCGGAATCGCGCGCGATGAGAAAGGCGGCGGATTCGATGGCCTCCCGAATCGAATCGGGCGTTTCTTTCCATGACGCGCTTTCGGATCATCCCCGGCTTTTTTCTTCGGCGCTTCGCAAGCTGGTGCGCGTCGGCGAAGAAAGCGGAACGCTCGCGGCGATTATGGGCCAACTGGCCGATCGCATGGAGAAGAACCTCAAGACATACGAGATGTTCCGGCGAGCCGCTGCGTATCCTGTGATCGTCATCGGTATGATCATTTCGATCGTTACATTCATCTTCACAAAGATTGCGCCGCGCATGGTGGCCATACACGCCGAGCTCGGAGCGGCCTACCCGGGACCGCTCGGCGAACCGGACTTCGGGCGGTGGATGATCCTGTTTCTGAATTTCCTCCTGCTGATCGCATTCGCGGCGCTTCTGGCACCGGTCATGGGCCTGAGATTGAAATCTTTGGGATACGGGCGGATCCACCTTCAGCTTCCATTAATTGGACCGGTGCTGCGCCGGGCCGAGGCCGCGCGCTTCGCGTCGTATCTCTCCTCGCTGATCGAGAATAAAGTCCCGATGTCCGAAGCGCTCGCGCTGCTCTCAGACGCCTCGGACAACTCATACGTCCGCTCGGCGATGAAGGATTTCCAGGAGCGCTACGCACGCGGAGAGCTGTTGAGCGACTTGATTCAATCCCAGCCCCTGTTCCCGCCGAGCATGGCGATGATGGTCGCCGTCGCCGAAGAGGGCGGCGGCCTGGCCGATACGCTGCGCGGGCTGTCCGATTTCTATTACCAACGCACCGAACACGACCTGGACCTCCTGCGCGAACTCTACGAGCCGTTGATGCTGATCATCGTCGGAATTTGCATCGGGCTGCTCGCCTACGGCATGTATCTGCCGCTATTCGAACTGCCCCAACACGTCGGAAGGTAAGTGCGCGCATGACCGTATCGCCCCTTTATTCCCCGGACGTCGGGAAACTGCGTCCGCCTGAGAACCCAGAGCAATCGATCCTGTGGCTCTCCGAAGTTATCGAATGGTTCCACGCGCGTTCGGCGACGGATCTCCATCTGCAACCGTGTGAGGAGGACGCCGCGCTGTGGGTTCGAATCGATGGACAGCTCTCCGAGGTCGCGCGGTATCCGAACGCGGCGCATAACCGCATGATCGCGCGATTGAAGGTCCTGGGACGCTGCACGGACTACGCGGGCGAACTCGTCCAGGAAGGGCGATTCAGCCTGAACGGGAGCACGGATTCGGGCGAGGCCCGGCTCTCGATCGTTCCCACGCTCTGGGGCGAGAAGGCCGTGCTCCGGCTTCTCCAGGGTGGCGGTGGATTGCGGAAGCTCGATGAGCTGGGCTTCGCGCCCGAGCTGACCGAAGTCCTGCGCGCCGCGATGGACCTGCCCCAGGGATTGATCCTGAGCGTGGGGCCGAGCGGATCTGGCAAAAGCGCGGCCATCTACGCGATGATCGACGACCTGCTCACGCGCGCCGGTCATCCGATTTCGACGATTACGATCGAAGATCCGATCGAGCAATCGCTGCCCGGCGCGGCGCAGGTTCCAATCGATTCGTCGCGCGGATTCGGGTTTGCCGAGGGGCTGCGCGCCGTGCTGCGTCAGGACCCCGAGGTCATCATGGTCGGAGAGATTCGCGACACCGAAACTGCGCAGGCCGCTCTGCAAGCCGCGCTGACGGGCCATCAACTGCTTTCCTCGATGCACACGCTCTCGGCCGCCGAGGCTCTCATCCGGTTGCGGCAGATGGGGGCGGCGACGTTCGAGATCGCCGCAGCGCTCGCCGGCCTTTTGAACACGCGCCTGCTGAGGCGGCTTTGCCCGCAATGCAAGAGCACGCGCGAGGCCACGCCCGAGGAAGAGGCGCTCATCCCTGAGATCGCGGGATGGGAAGGGCGACAGATCGCCGAAGCGGCGGGATGCGAATCGTGCCTGGGGACCGGGCACGCGGGGCGATTCGGCCTGGGCGAATGGATCGTGCCCAAATCCACGCTCGCCGACGGGCTCAAGGGCCAGCAATCGGTCCAGGCCGTCCAGGCGCACCTGGAGCATGTCATCGCGGCGCGGCCGACGTTGATTGATGCCGTTCGCGAGGGGATCGTCTGTCCGGCGGAGGTCCGGCGCCTGGCCGGGATTGCCCTGGCGACGCCGCAGCGCGGCGCGGGGGAGACGACCGAATGACGTCATCGGAAGAGACGCCCAAGTCAACAACGCCCGCAGCTAAAGAACCCACGCAAGATACGCCCCGTGGCCGCAAGGGATTCGCGCCGGTCTGGGCCGGAGTGTTGTCGATTATATTCGGGGTTAGTCTGTTCATCTGGCTGAGGGGAATAGATATATCGAATTTTCCTTCGAATTTACCCAGTTTTTGGGACTCCTTCTTTGAGTTCATCCAAAAGTGGCCCGACCATCCGATGAAGAATATTGTTTATGGTCAAATGTATCCGCCCTTTTCATTGGCGGCCCAGAATCGAACGATAGCAGGCGCGCTCAGCCTGTGTTTCGGGTTGCTCGGTTTCTTCATCTTTCACTTCAATATCCTGCTCAAGATCCAACCGGAACGGCGCGGGTGGATGATGCGAGTTCATATCCTGGTTCCACTGCTCGGGATGGTGTTCATGCTGCTGCTCACCGGGTTGGGATCGTTCCCGGCGCTGATCGCGCCGATCCTGCTCATCCCTCTCTCGATCCCGTCCTGGCCAGGATACCGTCACCCCCCATCCGCAGGCGCGCTGTTCGTCTTCTATGCCGCGCTCTGCATCGACATTCTGCTCAAGGGAATGCTCCTGGGAGCCGTCTACCTTTTCTACATCATCTGGATCTGCGGACAGGGATACGTGTTCAACGGGTTCTACCCCGCCTATCGGCGTTACCGGGGGCTCTGGTGGCCGGCCGATCTTCCACGGCTTGGGCGGCAGAAAAAGGGGACGACCCTGATCGAACTTCTGATCGCCATTGCGATCCTTGCGATCCTCCTGGCGAGCAGTACTCAAGCCATAGCGACCTCGCATCGGCTGGCGCGGATGAACGAAGAGAAGCAGATGGCGATCGAGCTGGCGGAAAGCCAGATCGCTCTTATCAAAGGACGAGACGTGCTGCCGGAGCCCGGGGTTTACCCGATGGACGGGGAGTTGGGCGCGCTGTTCGAATCCGCGGAGTTCGGTCAATACGAAGTCGCCGCCGGCCCGGCGGCCTCCTTGCGCGAAATACGCGTGCTCATCGCGCTTCCAGACGAACTGGGCGGACTCCGACTCCAATTGCGAGCGATCGTGCGGGGTGAACCGCAATGAGACACAGAGCGACTCATCCACGGCGCCGCCAAGCCAAAGCCTTTACGCTAATTGAGCTATTGATCGTTCTCGGCATCCTGCCCGTCATCACGGTTGGGGCGTATCGCCTGAGCATCGACATGCGCCAGGCGCGCGCGCGCGTTGCAGCCCGCCTGGACGCCAACGACGATGCGATCCTCGCCGTGACGAGGTGGAGGAGCGATGTCCTGGCTTCGCGCCGGGCGTCGGTCAGTTCCGATGGAGCCACGATGACCATCGAGCGCGTTGCAGAGGACGGCTCGACAACCGAAGTGAATTACTCGATGACGCCGGGCTCGATCGGGCAGGGCGGGGAGTTGCGGCGCGTCGTTGTGGCGGGCGATGGGACACACGCCAGGGCGGGTGATGTGGCGGACTCACCGACGGAGCACGACGTCGCGATTTTGGCTCGGTCGATATCGGCGGTCCGATTCTTCCGCGACGGCCGATCGTTCGGCATGGAACTCGTCTTCGTTTTTGAAGACGGATACAACCACTGGGAGCGCAAAAGAGGCGGGTATGCGACGCCGGCCCTGCGCTAGCCGGACGAGGGCCTAAAGGGCATAGAAGGCAAAGAAGAGAAGTCATGAATCATCGCGCGCGACAAACTCGCAGCAGGGCCGCGCGCCGTCGTGGATCGATCATGGCGTTCCTCATGCTGCTCCTTCCGCTCGGTTTCTTCCTACTGGCCACGGTGTTTAACCGCATCGAGACTCAGCACCTTCAGACTCGTATCGGGCTTGCTCGGACTCAATCGCGCCTGCTCGCCGAATCGGCCATCGCGGTATGGCTCGAGACCGGAGAGCCGGTCTCGGGGACGCTAGACCCGGAAGACGGGAGCGGATTGGGCGCCGGCCCCGGGGGAACGGGCGAGTATGCGCTCGTGACGACTTCTGCCGGCGATGAAGAGACGATCGTGGTCGCATCGGGTCTGGTGCGGTTCGTCGAATACAGGGGAAAGTCTTACGACTGCAAGACCGAGATCACGCTCATTGCTCGCGGTCGCGGCGAATCGGCCGCGATCACCATTGCGGGTATCGACTATCGGTATATCGAGCGAGAGTGAGCGTTGCGCTCCCCGGCCGGCAGATAACCGCCACAAACCGCCGACTCGACAGAAAAATCGACCTTGAATGACTTCGCCTATTACTGCTTCAATCCGGTGACCATCGATTGTCTCAGGTGGGATCTTTAGCCGGGGACTTTAGCGTGTTCCTGACTCGATTTGCCCCGGGGACATCGATCACTCTGCGCATTCCGACCCATCAATCCGGGGTTCGAAAAGGCGGCGCGGCCTGAACGCGGGAAAAGCCGATCCGAAGCAAGTCGGACGCGAGATGAAACAACATGCAGATCAAACGCGACGATACACCCGGAATCATTCGGTCTTCTCGGAGCGGGGCGGGCCACGATGAGTAGGCCGTATCAAGTCTATACTCCCGAGTCGAGCGTTTCGAATCTTTCGGGTGTCTTTCGGTCGATGATCCTGGGCGTGCGCAAGTCGCCCTACGTTTCTTATCGAATATTCATTAAAGATGTCCGCGCCGATTACTCCAAATCCATGTTCGGTATCGTCTGGGATATGGCCGATCCTCTCGTCCTGGGCGTCGTTTTTTACTTCCTGGCGAGGGCCAGGATCATCAACACGGGCGAGATCGCGATTCCATACCCGACATTCGTCATCTACGGGCTGCTTCTCTATCAAACATTCTCAGATTCAATCCTCCTCCCGATGAATGTGATGGCACGGTCACGCAATATTCTGACTCATTTGAAGTTGCCGCCCGAAGCGTTGATCGCTTCCGCGCTATATCGCATCCTATTCAATTCAATTTTTCGAATTGCGGCCATGCTCATTTTCTCGATCGCGACCAGCGCCATCTCGCCTATCGGCTTTTTGAAATTTCTCCTCCTGTACCCCGGAATAATTCTTTCCGGAATGGCCTTTGGGGTTTTCCTCGCGCCATTCAATGCCATCTATAATGACATCGGCAAGGTAACGCGTCTGATCCTCCTACCATTGAGATATGCCTCTCCCGTCATGTATGCCATACCCGATGTCGCGCCGTTTACGTACGTCCAGGGAATCAACCCGGTTGCCCTGATCCTCGACGACCTGCGCCTGCTCGCAACCCAGAACATTATACTTGATATCCCGGAACTTGCCGCACGCCTCGCAGTGCTTACGATACTCCTTTTGATCGGGTGGTTTCTGTTTCACGTATCGATCCCGATAATTGCGGAGAAGGTTTGACTTGAGCTTGTTTTCGAACAGACCTGTCATCGCGGTCGCGGATGTTTCCAAGAAATATTCTCGCAACTCGAATATCCATTTGAGCTACGGAATCCTGGACCTGTTCCGCGAATTCATAGGCCGCAGTTCCAGCATCGACCTCCGGACCGACGAATTCGTCGCCGTGGATAGGGTATCATTCGAACTTAAGGCGGGTGAATCCCTCGCGCTGGTGGGACGCAATGGCGCGGGGAAATCGACACTTCTGAAAATGATGAACGGCCTCACAAAACCGGACGCCGGATCAATCATTATGGACGGAAGGGTTCAGGCGCTGATCAATCTTGGCGCCGGCTTCAACCAACTCCTCTCCGGCAGAGAGAATATTTATAATTCCGCGGCCCTCATGGGTCTCAATTATTCTGCTATCAATGCAATCGTGGCGGAAGTCGTCGAATTCGCAGAGCTCGACGACTTCATCGAGAGCCCTGTTCAGACATACAGTTCGGGAATGAAGGCCCGCCTGGGGTTCTCCGTAGCAGTCCATCTCCAACCAGACATTCTGCTCATCGACGAAATATTGGCTGTCGGGGATATCGCTTTTCAGAACAAGTGCTTCGTAAAACTCCAGGAAATGAAAGCAGCCGGCGTCACGCTTGTGCTCGTGACGCACAGCACTACGAACGCCATTCAGACTTGCACGAATGCCTTATGGATCGAGGGCGGTCGGGCAATGGCCATGGGTCCCGCAAAAGAGACAATTCAGGCTTACCTCGATTTTTTGGAAGATGTCCAAGGTGAAAAGATAAGGCAGGCGAACTCCATCCGCAAAGTACTCGCGCAGCAACGGCAAGAAGAAATCGAGCAGATAGAGCAAGAAACGAAGCAGGATGATTTGGTTCGGGATAAGAAGGAAGGATCGCCGGGGCACAATAGCATTTACCATGCAATCCATGGCGAGTTCGATCAGATCAACGATCTAGAGGTCTCTTTTCTGGTTGGCAATCGAGAGACCGAGATACTGAGAATGCACGATAAGGTGGAGATTCAATACAGCTTTCGGCTGCTTCGACGCGTTACGGGTTTGAACGTGTCCCTCGTTTTCTATCGCAATGACGGCCTTCAATTGACCACGATATCAACGCTAAACGAATCTGTATTTGAGGATTCACAGGAAGGGACGATCAAGTGCAGTGTCACGATAGAAGACATGGTTCTGGCGCCGGGCAATTATGTTCTGGTCATGCCGATTCACGAAGGCAAGAGTTATCTTTATCGTGATATCGTGAAGGAGTTCGTGGTTAAGGCAGGCGACCGTTTGTCCTGGGGCGTGCTCGACCTAAAGTATAGCTATCAGGTCGAACGGTGACCCGACCGCACGTCGCGCACTTGCATACGACTATAGGCGCATAGTCCTCACATGAAGATTGCGATATTCTGTACAATTCCCAGGGATACTTATTCGGGTGGACGGTACCATGCGTTCATGATTGCCGAAGCTCTGGCTCTCTGCGGCCATGAAGTTCATTTCGTCACGAATTGTGAGCCGATCTTTTTTCACGATTTTGCCAGTTTCCCAAATCATTCCGATATTCGCATGTGCATCGCGAAGACTTTTGGCTCCGGCATCCCATCGGGTGACTTTGATGTCGTCTTGCTTGTGCCCGGGGCGCACGACCCAAGGTTCTACTTGTGGACTCGTTATTTCGCATGGCAGCGCGGCGCGCAATTGATCCTGCTCAATTTCGAATCCGGAAATTGGTTCAATTCGCTTTCCCCGGTAAAGGCTGATCTCTCACGCTGGACCCACTGGCGGCGTGCCGCGAAACATGCCTCTCTGATTCTGTCTCTGACCGCCGAAGGAAATCGATATGCTCGCGAATTCTATCGCGCTGTATATCCATGGGCTCGATTTTCATTTTGCTATCCCGCAATTAATATTGAGGCTGCCAATCGCGCACCTGAATGCGCCCGCGAGAAGCGATTGATAATCTTCGGACGTTACGAGGGCGATGAGCACAAAGGGATTCTAGGGATCGAATCCCTTATCGGACCGGCGTTGAGCGAGTATACGCTGGTCGTCATATTGGGCAGAGGTAAGATCCCAGATTCGATTCACGACAGTTTGGCAGGAGCGTGTGAGGCGCATGGTGTGACATTGGAAGTGAAACCACTCCTAAGCGATCATGACAAATTCGTTGAATTGAAGCGGGCATCACTCATGCTTTTCCCTTCCTATTTTGAAGGCTACGGTTACCCTCCGATCGAGGCTCAATATTGCGGCCTGCCTTGTGTCGCGTTTGATCTCCCCGTTCTCCGCGAAACGTGTGGTGATCGGCTGATTTATGCAAAGCATGGCGATTGGGCCGATTTCAAATTGAAGATGGCCGAGGCTTTATCTCGGCCGGTGGAAACGACGGACGAGGTCGAGGAACAGATCGAATCAATGGCTTCTCTTGAGGCTTCGGGGAATACATTGAGTCGGCTGTTCTCTGAGTTGGATGCCCGGCATTCTCCGACATCAATTAGCCGGCTGTGGCATTTGACTTTGATTAGGCTTGAATTGCATCTTAGGGATCCAGAGAGGTACATACTGCCGAGGCGTATTCTGGGTTCACTACGAAGATGGATCACTCAATCGCCGGGCAAGGATTAGGCACGCGGAAGCTTCGTGTTGTTCCTGCCTCCTGGTTCTAACCGATCATTCATTAATCTCTCCGCGTTGGCAGGCGGGATTCTGAGGCGCGCCTGGCGCTGAGAGCGGCCAGTGGCAGTGGGCTATCGCCGACCCTCAATTCTTCGAGCCAGGAGGTGGGGATGGATCTTTCCGCCAGCCCGGGAGTGTTTGATTTCCCGAGACTGGCGTAGACAATCCCGAATTGTCTCTCTCCCACCTCAAGGGTCTCGGCTATTGACGAATTGTATCGGTCAAATGTGATCTCATTGCGGTGATGATCAAATGTCGGATGGCATTGATGCCCGCTCGCGATCAGGTCGGGTTTGTATCCGGCTTCATCGGCATGAGCCCAGAAATCCCAATTATCATTGTCACGGCGATCCGGTGAATGCCCGTCGCATCCGAGGAACCAGATTTCATTACAGAAAGTTGCCGCGAGAGGCAGCATCAGCATGTTCAGGACGCTGTCGAGAAGCGGGACTTCGAAGCGCTCGAAAAAACTATGGTTCGGGCCTTCGCAGGTCTGATCGATGAGGATCGTGAGATTTTTCAGTTTAGGATAATTCAGAGTCAGGAGATAACCGAACGCCGCCGTCGTTACGAACAGGAAGTCACTTTCGCCGAGCGCCCGGGCAAGACTTTCCCGAAATGCCTGAGATTGCTTCGAGACACCCAGGTGACTGACGACATCCGCGGCGGCCACGAATTCAGGTTTGATGCGGCTCAGAAGAGCGGAGTTTTCGACGATCGTATTACACGCGATACAGAGGGTTCGGTCGAAATCGAATTGATGCGCCTTCTCCAGCGATGGACCTGTGCCAAAAACGCAGGCCCGCGGGTAGCTTTTTCCGAATATCTGTGCGGCGCGGTATTTGAAACGGGATTCATTTTCACTCAGAACGCGCTGACGCTCTTCGGCTGTGAGCAGCCATTTCCATGCGAGGCTGCAATAAAGTCCATATTCGGTGGTGTTCGGATCCTCCGTATCCACGTTAATAACCCGCACGCCGGATAATCTGAGCCATCGGAGAGGGATACCGCCGCCACCGGATGCCCACGCGAGGACAACCTCAGATGTCATTGCCGTAAGAAAACAGCGCAACCAGCGGTCATGTTTTATTTTGATGTGCGAGTCATCGCGCGTATCCGAGCACATATAGTCGGGTCGCGCGCCGGGGTCTAGCGCGGCGCCTGCGGGAACAAACAGCCTGACGCTGTCGCAGCGATCCTTGAGATAGGGAAGATACCATCGGGCGCGATAATAGTGGTTGGCCAGCTCGGAGGTTTTCGTGAATCGCGGATAGTAGCTTACTCGCGAACGGCCAAGAATCGTCCGGCGAGCGCGTCTCACTGCTCGAACCAAAAAGCGGAGAACTCGTCGGGGAAAGCGATGTATGGCGATCAAGTGAAAGTTCCGAGCCTGCGTATATTCGGTGAATATTCAGGCGGCATGGGGCGCCGCTTGTTCACATAGGTTTACCTTATGCGTCGGGGCCTCTGAGAATCAGCCAATTCGTGACCGGTAGTCTATTGCAGGGTATGGAGGGCGGTCAAGGTCGCGGGGCGACCCGCCTCGGGACGCAATTTGGGCTTCGGCAAGCCCCATTGAAACGGGTTCGCCCGCTGCGCGCTGATCGGTCTGGCGGCTGGAGTACGACGCCGACTGACCGATTTAAGAATCTCTGAGGGGCGGATTCTCGGTGGCTCGCAACGTCTATAACTTCAGTCTTCTCCTGGACCGATCCGAGCCGACCCGCAGATGATCCGATTGACGCATCCACGAATTTCTCAGAGGGGACTTTTCGAAATTTCGATTGCGCCACGAGTGCGGGGCGGCTACCGTTATCGTACCCGATACCATAGCAGAAGTATCCGGTTTTACGCGTTCGGGCAAGGATGGCCACGGGCCGTTTTGAGGGGTCATGGGATGAAACATTCCGTAGTCGTCAGCGATTTGAGAGGCGAGGACATCCGTCCCCCGATCCTCTTTTCAAAGTTCCGCGAGCTATCCATCGAGGATTCGAGGTCGTATTTTGGCGACCCGGATTCGTTGATCGAAGTTCCCTGCCCGGCCTGCGCACACGACGATCCGTCCCCGGTCTTCAAGAATAACGGGTTTCTTTATAATCAGTGCCGGCAGTGCCGCAGCGTCTACGTATCTCCACGGCCCAGTGCGGTCGCCCTCAAGGATTATTATCTGCATTCGCGCGCCAGCAAGTTTCGCGTCGAGCATTACACGCGCCAGACCGGAGAGGCCCGCCGCCAGCATGTTCTGCGCTCTCATGCGCTCTGGCTCGGGCGGCTGTTTGACGAAGCCGCATCGACCGATTGCCGGCGATATGGGGATATGGGAACCAACTACCCGCTGGTTTATAACGAAATCCGAAGTCTCGAGCTTTTCCATACCATGACGAGCGTCGATCCCAATCCGGATCTCGACTCGCTCCTTTCCGAGAGTGGGATCACAATTGAGAGGGGGCAAGACATCACAGGTGAGCCGTTTGGAGCGATGTCGGCCTTCGAGCAACTCGAACACAAATTCTCACCGGGCGATTTATTGCGATCGATCCATGACCGGCTTGCCGCGGGTGGAATGTTGTTCTTCACGACGAAGACCGTCAGCGGATTTGACCTTCAAGTCCTCTGGGACAAGGCGCCTTACATATACGTTCCGGAGCACTTGAATCTTCTTTCCATCGATGGGATTACGCAATTGCTTGAGGAGACAGGATTCGAGGTCATCGAGTTAAGCACGCCCGGGCAGTTGGATGTCGGCCTTGTAAAGGCGACACTCAAGGAAGATCCTTCCGTGCGTCTGGAGCCGTTCATTTCGTATTTGATAAAACATCGTGGCGCCGACGCGCACGAGGATTTTCAAGCATTTTTGCAGAGACACAGACTCAGCTCGCACCTCAGGGTTGCGGCGGTCAAAAAGTAGAGAGGGATATTTTGCAGTGACCGAAGCAGTCAAGACAAACGCGCTCGAATCGCTGTTCGATTCAGCGGATACAAGCGCTCAATACGCTCTGGGATTTTTCGAGCGGATGGCCGAACTGTTCAAGGTTCTGGATTGCGAGACGGTCGCGCGCACGATCGAGATCATCGAGAAGGCGCGGGAAGATAATCAATCGGTCTTCGTAATCGGCAACGGTGGGAGCGCGGCGGTTGCCTCGCACATTGTGAACGATCTCTGCCCGAACAGTCTCATCAAAGGGCAGCGCGGTTTTCGCGCCTTCTCACTAACGGACAATGTCGAGTCCGTGACCGCCATCGCGAACGACGCCGGATTTGAGCATGTGTTCAGCTATCAGCTTCAATGCCAGATGGTCCCCGGCGACGTCGTGATCGCGCTGTCGGTCAGCGGAAATAGCCCTAATATTATCCGCGCGATCGAGTTCGCGAACGATGGCGGCGCGACAACGATCGGCTGGTCGGGATTCGACGGCGGGCGACTTGCCGAGGTCGCTCAAGTCTCGCTCCACATTCCCTCGACGCTGGATGAATACGGCCCGGTCGAAGATATTTTTTCCAATCTCGGGCACGTCGTGACCGGATATCTGACGATGAAGCGCGGCCGCAAGCTGTCCCATTAACTGGGCGTCCCGTGGAGGGGAACTGTTGGGCGAAGAACTTAAGATCGGCATTGTGGGCCTGGGCAAGATGGGCCGGATTCGGGCGAATACCATCGCGCTCAACCCGCGGACGACGCTTGTCTCCGGCGCCGATCCCAATGCGGAATCCTTCGAACACTTCACGAACATTGCGACGAGCCAGAACTATGAGGACGTGATCGCCTCGGATGCCGATTGCATTTTCGTCTGCACGCCAAACCGGTTTACGCCCGATATCGTGATCGCCGCGCTCGATGCTGGCAAGCATGTCTTCTGCGAGAAGCCCCCAGGGCGCACGCGCGACGATGTCACGCGAATCATCGAGGCCGAGAAACGAAATCCGAGCCTCAAGCTCAAGTTCGGATTTAATCATCGCTATCACGCCGGTATCCAGGAGGCCAAGCGGATCGTTACGAGCGGCAGGCTCGGCAAGATTCTGTGGATTCGCGGCATCTACGGAAAGGCCGGAAACAAGGAAATGGAATCCGAATGGAGGAGCGACCCCGAGCTTTGCGGGGGCGGAATTCTTCTCGATCAGGGCATCCATATGCTCGATCTGTTTCGGTTCTTCTGCGGAGATTTCACGGAAATCAAGAGCATGTGTACAACCGCGCTCTGGGACATCGAAGTTGAGGATAACGCGTTCGCGCTGCTGCGCGATCGGCAGGGTCGGATCGCGATGCTTCACAGTTCTTCGACGCAGTGGAAGCACAGGTTCAACCTTGAGATCTATATGTCCGAGGGATACTTGTCAGTCAACGGCATACTTTCATCGACGCGCAGCTACGGCGACGAGACGATTTCTCTGGCGCGAAAACAATTCGACGACGGATTCGCGATCGGCAAGCCCCGCGAAGAGATCATCTATTTCGATACCGATCCCTCGTGGGAGCTGGAGCTTGAGGATTTCGCGTCGGCCGTCATCGGCAATCGGCCCGTGGATTCCGGGAACTCGACCGACGCGCTCGCGGCCATGACGATGGTGCATGATATTTACGGGAACGACGAGCAATGGACAAACGCCCGAGATCGTAAACTCGACCAGCCCCAGCCGACGACCGCCAGCGACAGCCTCTAACCAACATTCACGCGGGCCTCGCAAAAGCCGATGATTTTGCTTCGGCCCTTCGGTTACGGGCCGAATCGCATCGGACTTATTTCCCGAACGAAGGACCACCATAATAATGCGCGTTGCCATCGGGCCCTCCTCTTTTGCCGAACAGAATGATGCTCCGCTGCGCGCGCTGGAAGCGGCGGGGCTGGAGGTCATTCCCAATCCCTTCAAGCGGCGATTGACCGAGGACGAAATCATCGCGCATCTCGAAGGCATCGATGGTTTGATCGCCGGGCTTGAACCGCTTAACCGCCGCGTCCTCGACGGGGCAAAGAACCTGAAAGCTGTGGCGCGTGTCGGGATCGGTATCGCGAACGTCGATCTGGAAGCCGCCGGGGAGTTCGGCGTAAAGGTCTCCAACACGCCTGATGGCCCAATCGGCGCCGTGGCCGAAATGACCATCGGCGCGCTCCTGTGTCTTGCTCGACGAATTCCCGAAATGAACTCGGCGCTGCACGATCAAAGATGGGAAAAGAAGATAGGAACGGGCCTCTCCGGCGCCACCGCCCTGGTGATCGGCTACGGACGGATCGGTCGGCGCGTCGCTGAACTGCTGCGCGCTTTCGGATGCCGAATTGTGGCGAGCGATCCGTTTCTCAAAGGCGAGGCGGCCGACGACGGCACGCCCCTGGTCAGTCTGGCGAGCGGTCTTGCAGATGCCGACGTCATCACGATTCACGCAAGCGGCGAGCGGGCTATCCTCGGCGAAGTCGAACTCGCGGGAGTTAAAAAAGGCGCCATCCTCCTCAACTCGGCTCGGGGCGGACTTGTCGACGAACCCGCGCTCATCGCGGCGCTCGAATCAGGCCGCCTGGGCGGAGCCTGGCTTGACGCGTTCGCCGAAGAGCCGTATCGCGGCAAGTTGATCGGGATGGACCGCGTCCTGATGACGCCTCATGCCGGGACTTATACGCTCCAATGTCGGCTCTCGATGGAATCGGCGGCCGTCGAAAACCTCCTGCGAGATCTGGGTATCACGTCCAGAAACTCTTAATCGACAAGGCCCCGTCTCTTGATCTCCGACGCACAGATTTCTCCCTCTGCGATTCCATATCGGGTCCTGGAGACTCCCGAAGAAACCGCGCGCGCAGTCGCCGAACTTCTCACCGATGCGGCAGCCGAAGCTCAGCGGGCCGGCCGGGACTTCTCAGTCGCGCTTTCGGGCGGCTCAACGCCCAGCGCCATCTATAGGCAGCTCACCTCAGAGTCACTTCGCGGTCGGATTGATTGGGAGCGCGTCAAATTTTTTTTTGGCGACGCTCGCTCGGTGGGTCCGGACCATCCCGATTCCAATTTCAAGCTCGCCGCCGATCACCTATTCACGCCGCTTCGCATCGATCTCGGCCGGGTCTTCCGGAAGGAAGGCGAGGACGAAGATCTGAACGCGGCGGCCGCGCGTTACGAAAAAAACCTGCTTGCTGAATTGCCTCGCGACGATCTGAGCCGTCCGGTTCTTGATTTCGCGCTACAGGGGTTGGGCCCCGACGGGCACACGGCATCGCTCTTTCCCGGAACGGCCGCGCTCGCCGAGGACGAGCGGTTCATCGTCGCAAACGAAGTTCCGCAGCTCTCCACATGGCGCCTTACGATGACGTATCCGACGCTGCTGGCGGCTCGCCATGTCATCTTTGTCGTCGTTGGCTCTGCGAAAGCCGAGGTTGCGGCCGAGATTCTGAACGCGCCCGAGGGCGCCGGCGTCTATCCGGCCGCAAAAGTTCGGCCCGATTCGGGGCAATTGTTGTGGGTGATGGATCGAGAGGCCGCTGGGAAGTTATCGGGCGGCCAGGTGTGAGACTCGATTCAGCTCGAACCGTGAACGAGTTCGAATAAGGCTTCGGCAATCCGAAAGTCATCTTCGGTCTTGATGATGTGGCCCGCAAGGCGACCGACGGGAAAGAATCCGATTTTTCCGGCATAGGTCGCGGTCTTGCCTGCTTCGTATACCGGAATGAACGTCGCTGGACGCCACGCCGTGATGCTCCAGGTGACGCGCTGGATCGGGTCAAGTTCCTGTGAATTCGTTTTCTCATCGAACGTAAAATTCACAGGCATGTCGCTCATGGCGCATTCGATTTGTTCGAGCGTGCAACTGAGCAAAACGTCGCAATCAGATTTGGTCATCCGCCCCACGAAAGCCCGCACCTCTTCGGCAGTCAGCAGCGGCGCAATCGAATGGACCTGAAAGAGATATTCACACGGGTGGCATTTCAAGAATTCGTAGGTGAACTGTTCGCTCGTCGCGATGTTATCGGCCAGCTCGGGCGGCCGCTTGTGAAATCCCGCGCCCTCAGCGAGGGCAACTTCGCCGATTTCATCGGCTTCAGAATTGACCCAGATCTCGTCGAAGACATCGGCCTTGATGCACTTGCGGACCGCATGCGCGATCAGCGGCGCACCGTGCAGAACGCCCAGGTTCTTTCGCTTCATCCGCTGGCTGCCCAACCGAGCGGGAATGACGGCGATCTTCATGAGAGCGATCCTTCGTTCAGTTTCCGCAGATACGCCAGCCTGATCTTGATCACGACTTTTTTCACCGTGCAGGGCTTCTCGCCGGCGACGAGTTGCGGCATGTGCGCGTCTTGCGGATAGAGGATGGCGAACGTCCCGGGATGTACGTCAACGCGGGCCGGCGCGCATCCAGTGCGCTCGTAAAATTCCACATCGTTCGTCGCGTCATAGGGCGTCTTGACGGTGAGGCCGCTCGCCGGGAACCAGTCGATCCGTTCGCAATTCACGATCGAGCTCTGAATGTCGATGTATTCGCGATGCGCTTCGAGCACGCCTTGATCGGGCGTTCGCGTCGCATAACTCATCACGCGCGCGAACATATCCGAGCCATCGATCGCGGTTTCCGCATCGGAGCTCCTCGCGTCGAGCGATTGGATAAACTCGAATGCGCGAGCCCAGACGGGGCCGGAAACATGATCGCTCCAATTGGCAAGGCGTCCGATAATCATTCGTTTCCTTCTTCTTGCGGCACGGCTGTGGTTTTTATTGCCCCGGCTGCTCCGGCTAGGATTCCCAGAGCTTCGGGCTCGAACCGCACCGCACGTCCAGACTCCACTTCTTTCCATCGACGTCCTTCGCATCGATCCAACCTCCGGCGGCATCGACGAGCGCGAGCCCGGCGGCCACATCCCAAAGCATGATGCTCTCTTCTCCGTAGGCGTCGACCCGGCCGCACGCGACGTATGCCATCGAAAGCGCCGCCGCGCCCATGCATCGGACCTTCTTGAATCGCTGAACGTGACGCACAAATCCCGTGAGGGATTCCTCGCCGTAATCGCGATACGAAGGGAAACCGCTCGCCAGGATCGCCTGACTCGGATCTTCGATCGTGGAGGTGGAGATCGCCACTCCATTCAGTGACGCTCCCCCTCCTCGGACCGCAGAGAACATCTCATCTCGATTAAAATCATACACGACGCCGAGAAGCGACTTCCCCTCCTCCATCAGTGCGATCGAGACGCAACAAAACGGAAGGCCCCGGCTGTAATTCATCGTGCCGTCCAGAGGGTCGACGACCCAATAAGGCGAGCCGGATTCGACGATTCCGACCTCGCCGCTCTCCTCGGCCAGAACGGGATGCGAACTCTCGGCCGCGAGCAAATCCAGAATGATCCGCTCGGCTCGGCCGTCGGCCTCGTGTTTGATGTCTTTGCCTGCGTCGCTCAAGACCGCCCCGGGATGGCTCATGTTCGCAGCGAGCGAATCGCCCGCCTCGCGCGCGGCGCGGATCGCCAATTCGGATTCTGTTTTCAAGTTTGAAGTCATCTGAGTATGGGCGGTGGTGGGGTCGCCGCAGAGCCATCATGAGGCCATCGCGAGGCTTTTGCCAGCGTGCATGGCGAGTGCGATCCGGGGTTC
>JAJFLK010000082.1 GCA_021772735.1 Candidatus Sumerlaeota bacterium
CCTCTCGCGTCCGGTAAGGCGCGCCATTGCCGGCGCGCCTCGCGCTCGCAATGGCGCGCCTTACCGGACGCGAGAGGGTGGTCGTACCGATTGGCGACTATCGCTTCGGTTTTGATGCGCGCGACTTCTTTCAAATGTCCATGGCGCTCGGCACGTACGAGATCGAATCCGTCGAGTTGATCAATCGAGTCCTCCGCAATGGCGACACCTACGTCGATGTCGGCGCGCAGCTTGGGTTTTTGGCGGCCCATGCTGCATCATCCGTCGGAAGTTCCGGGAAGCTTGTTCTGTTCGAACCGGATCCCAGGCCCTTGGAGCGCTTGCGCGAACACATGAAACCGAGGGAAGGGGTCTCGGCTCCCGAGACAATTATTTTGGGCAAAGCCTGCTCGGATCGTGCCCGGAGCGAACCCTTGTTTCTTAACGATACAATCGGTCAATCCACGCTGGTCGGACATGATTCGAATCCCGGTATACCGGCCGAATCCGTGACTGTCGATACGGTGGTTTTGGATGACGAGATTCGCGCGCAAGATGTCGGGCACGTTCGATTGCTTAAAATTGATTGCGAGGGTCACGAGCTGGCGGTCTTGCGCGGAGCCGGACAATCCCTGGAGACCGGCAAGATCGATTTCGTCATGATCGAGAAGGGAATCGGTTACCTGGACCGTCTCGGATATGAAGCACGTCACCTCCACGCCTGCCTGGCGACAAGGGGGTTCATCGGCGTTCATGAGGACGGCCGTCCGATTACGCCCGAATCCCTCCATCGCCCGGAACTGGAAAACCTTATTTACGCGCGCCGGGTTGATCTCATGCGCGGGATTTTCCCCGAATATGAGGAGCCTGCGTCCGATCTGGCGTTCGATTCGAAACAGTTGGATCAGTTTGCTCTCGAAGCTGCGGACCCCGACCATCCCTCGGTTCAAGCTCGTTTGGCCATCCGACTCGCGAAGAGGGGGCAGCTGGCCCCCGCAATCAAACGGGCTTCGGAGATTCTCGAGTCTCACCCCGACATGCTGAATCTGCGCGGCCATCTGGCTTTCTGGTATGAGCTAAGCGGCGACGAGTCGTCGGCCCGGACGCACCTGTTGAGAATCCTCCAGAGCCGTCCCGATGACATCGAAACACTTGAGATGCTGGAGAATCTCGATCGCGCGTCCTCGGGTGAACCGTGAATTGGGAGGTTTATCTGACGGGCGCCATGTGAAGACAGGCCTGGCCGCGCCCACGCGGAGCGCTTGTCATTACTGCACGGCCCCGATAAACTGACGCCGTGATGTCTTGATACCGCAAACGACGCCGGTGGAGCGAAGCGGTCACCACATCTGAAGTTCACAGCAACATGTCCGATTGACCTCGATTGCCCGCGCAAGGTCCGCTTCTCAGATGCCGCCCAAGTATTTCGTTCCCAATCTCGTCCGCAACCCGCTGCGCCGGATGAAGTATCGGTTTATCGACCGCCGCGAGCCGATGCCCGAGGTCCCGCGCGCGATCCAGATCCAGACCGTTTCGGGCTGCAACGCCAATTGCATTTTCTGCCCGAACAAGAAAACCGAACTCGACATCCCACTCGGCAAGCGCATGGATTGGGATCTCTATCGGTCGATCGTCGATCAGGCCGTCGATCTGGGCGTGCGCCGCTTCTCGCCGTATTTGATGAACGAATCCATGCTCGATTCCGAGCTCCCCGAGCGCGTCGCCTATATCACGCAGCGCAAGAAGAGTTTTCAGTTCACAAAGATCAACAGCCACGGCGGCCTGCTGACCGAGCGGATGGCCAAGGGTCTGCTCGATTCGGGTCTGGACCGGCTCAATTTTTCGGTCCAGGGCCTGGACCCCGAGAAGTATCAGCAGATCATGGGCCTCAAGCTCGATAAGGTCCTGAGCAATATCGAGCGGTTCCATAAATTGAAGCGCGACGGCGGATATAAAACGCGCGTGCGCATCGTCATGTTGGATACGACCGAGATTCACGATCAGATACCGGAAATTCGCAGCTATTGGAAAGAGCGCGGCATCAAGATCAATATCAACCAGCTTGAGAACCGCGGCAACCACCAGAACATTCATGCCGACGACATCGCCGTCCATGAGCTGGAGACGTTCGATTGGTGCGACCGCCTCTTTGAGCAGATTTACGTCCTCTATGACGGACGCCTGCTCCAGTGCTGCGCGGATTGGGAGCAGACATCAAACATGGGCGACCTTTCGGGCTCATCGCTTGGCGACGCATGGCTCGGCTCGGCATACGCGAGCTTCCGCGAACGCTTCCTGGACGGCGACGTCACCGGAACCATCTGCGACGGCTGCACGAAAGACGCCGCCGGTCCCGACGACGACGAGTATAATTAGCCTGAACGACTCACCCCGAAATTTTCACCCGATCTCAAAATTGCTTCGATCATCGCCCGCGCCTCAGCGAGCCCGATCCAGAACCCCGCGATAAACAATCTCCAACCCCTCGATTTGCGCCCGAGTCGAGCAGTGCTCCTCGACCCACTGCCGCCCGCGCTCGGTCATCGCTTTGAATTCGTCGGGGTGATCCAGCGCCCAGTTCATCGCCTCGGCAAGCGGTTCCACCTGCTTCGCCTTGACGAGCAATCCGGTCTCGCGATCTCGCACGATCTCGCAATTGCCGGCGCAGTCGGTCGAGATCACCGGCACACCCATCGCCAGAGATTCACGCAACACGCCAGACAATCCCTCGCGCCCATAAGCCGCGATCACCGTCATGTCCATGATCGCGAGCCAGTCCTCGATGTTGTCCCTGTGCCCGACGAGGTGACAGCGATCCGAAATCTCGCTTTTATCGACGATGGGTCCGACGTGTTTGCGTATTCGCTCGCCGACGAATACGGCGTGCACCTCGGGCCGGTCTTGCATCACGCGCTCGAGCGCGGGGACGAGATATTGAAACCCCTTCGCCTTGCGATACGCCGAAATGCTACCGATGACGGGCGCGCCGGCGGGTATCCCAATCTCGTCCCTGAGTGCTTCGTTCGATCGACTCGGCGAGAATTTCTCCAGATCCACGCTGCCATAGACGACATGCGTTTTGCCGAGCAACTCTTCGCCTACGGCCGCCGCCAGTTCGAGCCTGACGCTCTCGGCGACGGCGACGATCGCTCGAGTTTTTGAAGAACGGAACGCCCGGCTCGGCCACGATGGCGGCTTGCTGATGGTCCCGCGTTGCGCGATCAGGGCAGGCGATGAGCGTCCGGTCAGAGCCCAGTGCGCCGCGACCAATGCCTGGTCCCGATGCGCGTGAAGAATTTCGAATCCGCCCGACGCGATCAGCCGCCTGAGTTCCAATCGCCCCCGCCATGTCTCGATCGCGATGTGATCCACGCGAACCCCCGCCGCTCGCAGTGTCTCCCAACTCTCCTTCTGCCATGCGCGCGTCCCCACGTCGGCGCGCGGGTCGGTATTGGCGACCATCCGGACATGGTGACCGCGCGCGAGCTGCCCGATCGCCATCCGGCATGCCTGCACCGCTCCACCACGAAAAACCCCGGCATGCGAAGCGACGTGAAGAATGCGGAGCGGGCTTGAAGTGGTCATGAATTGGAGCGGGTTTTTACGATTTGAGTCAACGACTTGAAATTATTCGTTCTGGGCGGGTCCGGAGTCGAGTTCGGACGACGCGACCCACATCCGCATCCAGGGATGTTACCGATGGGCGTCCTGGTTAATTTGGTCGTCGTGCTGATCCTTTGGTTCGAGCCTAATATGTAGCTCACGCCCAATCCTGAGGAGGGTCAGCGAAATCAGCACGATCCAGAAAAGCCCTTACGAAAAGCGTCCTCTTCGCATGAGACATCAGCCCGGACTTTCTATCCCACCAGAGGGAACCGGCCCAGTAGCCGGCTCCCACGATGACGGCCGCGAAGGCCGTAACGCCCACCGCGATCAGCAGGCCGGATGGATCATCTTGACGATCCCGGATTGCCATGATGATCGTTGGGATGCCCAGGACGATTCCAAATCCGAAACAACAAAGAAGGATATAAAGCGTCTTGCGAGTAAAAAAACGTTCGTCATCGCCTGCCATGATGTGGGCAGGCTAGCCGCGTGGCGCGCAAGAATCAATGCGGTTCAGACCAGGATCGGCCTGATTCTCGGCAGGACATGCGAACCATCGGGCCAACGCTCGCCGAGGAGCCAAAATCGAGACGTGTTCCGGCTCCGGGATCAAGCCTGAATGCTCGATAGCTCTTCGAGAAATTTCGATAGCGATTCCAAGTCCATGCGTTTTCCACGGCCTTTGCCCGGCACTTTTCGTGGCATTCCTCGATGCGGCGCGAGAGCTCGATCGCTCTGGCGCGCTCGTCCTCGCTGGCATTAGAGGTTTCGCAACCGTCGAGAACGGCCTCCAATGCGCGGCAAAATTTTCGCTGAGTGCGCGCGGGCTTATAGGAAGATGTCTCCCTTTGCCTCAAGCTGTCCGTATCAATCACTCTCAGAGAAAGCAACGAATCGACAATCATATTCTTGCGGCCGGGATCGCGCATGATAAAACCGGCCCGATCCACTAAGGCGAGAAAACGCGCCATCGTCTCAATCAATGAGGCGCGATCGGACCATGTCCAGCGTTTGAAATCTCCAGCGTCATACATCGCGGCGATCGACATGCCCTCGATCATTTCCATCAGCATGTAAGGCGACTTGGTTTTACCACACTCCAATTCCCCGATCTTATAGACGCGTGGCAAAACGCCGGAATCCATGACCCCGGCCGCCTGGAGTTGGTCGAGCCGCTCACTGAGGCGAGCCGCACCGCCTTTCATACCTCGCCCTCCATTGGAGTGATACACCTT
>JAJFLK010000083.1 GCA_021772735.1 Candidatus Sumerlaeota bacterium
CTTACGGCCGATCGACGCAAGCCAATCGCCGCGATGCCGCCGAGGTCTACGCGCTGGCTTTCGGCACGCGTCTGGGCCCGACGCCCCCCCGCGGCGATCCGATGGATTTGCCCCGGCTCGATGCTTACTACCTCAAGTCGCGCGTTATCTATGAAAACATCGACCGCCCAATCGGGCGCGGGTATCTGGCTCTTCGCGGCGCGATGAGGCGGCTGCGTGGTGGTTGAAGGGCGCCCGATGGTTTTCCGGCGCGCCCGCTTACGGCGGATCGAATCCTGACGATCGCATGGAGCTCTAAAGTTTGACTCAGCCCGACGACACGCCCGCAGATTTCCCCAGAGTGTCGATCGTTCTCGGCGCGCGCGACGCCGGGGCTTCGCTTGAGCGATGCCTGCAAAGTCTGCTCGATGTGGACGGAATCGAACGGGCGCAGATCGTCGTGGCCGTCTGCCCCGCGCCCGAATCAGACGTTCTCGCGCGGTGTGACTCGGTCGAATTTGTCGTCGCAGAACGGCCATGCCACCTGGCTGCGCTCAGGGCCCTGGCGTTAGCCCGGGCGAGCGGGGATTGGATCTATCTGACCGAGCCCTTCTGCACTTTTGATCCCGATTTGATGGACCAACTGATTGAGGCGACGAGCGGCGAGGGAGATGTCATCGGTGGCTCGGTTCGGATGGGCGCGGGCGTGGGCCGCGCGGCATGGGCCTCGGCGTTTATGGAATACGCCCAGTTCTTCGATCCGCTTTCGTCTGCGTTCACCGAAGAGATCACGTCGAACAACGTGCTCTATCGCCGCGAGGTGCTGGAACCGATCGAGCGCTGGCAGGCTGATGGCTATTGGAAGTATTATGCGCATCTCGAATTCAAAAAGGCGGGAAGGCGTTTCGCGGTCCAGAGGGCGCGTGCCGTCACGCATCATCCGCCTTATCGATTCGGCGAGTTCATGATTCGGACGTTCCATCACAGCCGGACCTTCGGCGCCATGCGCTCGCGGGGGATTGCTCCCGGACGGCGCGGCCTGTGGATACTTCGGTGCGCCTTGATCGCGCCGCTTTTAAGTTTTCGTCTTCTGTCGCGCGGCTGGTCCAAGCGCGCGTATCGCCCCCGACTGGTCGCAGCGCTGCCCATTGTGTTTTGTTATTACGCATCGTGGGCCGTCGGCGAGGCCTGGGGGACGGCATTCGGCGCGGGCGTAAGCGCCGAGAAGGTTTACTAATGAACGCAAGCCCGCCCGCCACTCCAAATCTGCCGCGATGGATTCGGCTATGCTGCCCGAGCTGCCGAGGCGAGCTTCGCGCGACCGGCAAGGCATACGCCTGCAAGGCGTGCGAGCGGCAATACCCGATCATTTTTGGCATTCCGGATTTCCGACTCACGGCCGACCCCTACATATCAATCGAGGACGATCGAGCCAAGGGGGTGCGCATCGCCCTCGAATGCGCGGCGCACGATCTGGAAAGCCTCCTTGAATTTTATTGGTCGATCACCGAAGACGTTGAAGCGGCGCGCGTCACACAGTTCATTGAAACCGTGATGGCCGCCCGCGCTCGCGGCGCTGACATTCTGGATTGGCTGGCGAGTCAAGACTCCGGGGCGGGCAAGAGCGGTGCGCCGCGCGCCGTGGAGATCGGCTGCGGCGCGGGCGGGTTGCTCGCCGCAGCGTCGGGGAAAGTCGAGAATATTGTAGGCGTCGATCGCGGGTTCCGCTGGCTGGTCGTGGCGCGTCTTTGGCTCGATTCGGAATCGATCGACATGCCGCTGATCTGCGGGAACGCTAATGCGATGCCTTTCGCGCAAGGTTCATTCGATCTCGCTATAGCCGATGGCGTGATCGAGCATAACGAACACGGGCAGCAAGAGATCATCGCGGAGGGCGCACGGGTGTTAGCGCCGGGCGGGCGGATGTTTGTCTCGACGCCCAATCGCCTGGCGCCGATCCCCGATCCCCATTACGGAGTCCCAGGCCTCGGCCTCATGCCGAAGAGCTGGAGAGGGCCAGCTGTTCGTCGCCTGCGCGGCAAGGAGTATCGCCACATCTCGCTGCTCGGGCCAGCGGGCCTGCGCCGGATGATGAGCAGAGCGGGAATTGAGACCGTCGGGCTTCAGGCCGCGCGATTTGGTCGAGAAACACTGGCGCGCTTTTCGAGCTTGCGGCTTCTTGCGCTGAGGATCTATGGGTTCTTGATCGGCGTGCCGGTCGTTCGCACAGCGATCACCTGGCTGGGGCCTGTGCTTTGGTGCGTCGGACGCAAGCCCGAAGATGAATCGAACGCCGAACGCCGATAGTTCGAAGGCGCTCAGTCAGCGATTCTCGCGTACGAATTCGACAAATTGATCGCGCGCGCGCGCTATGCCAAGCGTCTCGGCGGGGGAGATCGGCGGCGGGTCTGAATCGGCGGCCGCAGCGTAGAATCGTCGGATCAATTCCCGGAGGCCCGGGTAGGCGGGTTCTCTGCGAATCGACCGCGCGAGCAGGTTCAATCCCGCAGCCAAAAAGGTTTTTGAAGACAGCGAAAACGGTTCGGCGATCTTGCGCATGCGCGAGACGCTCGGCGACTCGGCGACGCAGAAACCGTGGAAAAGATCGATGTGCAGCGTGCCGCGTTCGCCTACGATGACGAGCCGGTTGGTCGTCGGGCGTCCGCCCGTCGAAATCGTGATCGCGGCGGTGGCTTCGCCCGCCAGGCCCTGGGCCCGGATCTCTCCAGGCGCCGGGCGCGCCAGTTGCCACTTAATCTCGTCAGGGGCCTTGTCCAGGAAGCACGAAAAGAGCGAGAAGGAATGCGGGACGATATCAGCGGCGATGCGGTCGTGGCCCTCGGCGTCGAGCCCGGCGGCCCCTGCCGAAAAGGCGATGTGCTCCACATGGCGGATCGGGGCGATTGTCGAAGCGCGCGAGCGAGCTTTGAGGACTCCGCGCATAAACGGAAATTGGTGAACGGGGCAGAGCAATCGTCCTTCGCCTTGGGCCAGATCGAGCAGCTCGGAGGTGAGCGCGGATTCGGGCGTTAGGGGTTTTTCAACAAGCGCGTGGCAACCCGCCTCAAGCGCGGCCCGCGTGATGTCGCCGTGACTGTCCGGCGGAGTGCAGATGTGAACGACCGCGCCGGGGTTTTCGGCGAGGCAGGCATCAAGCCGATCT
Source organism: Candidatus Sumerlaeota bacterium (assembly GCA_021772735.1). Lineage (GTDB taxonomy): Bacteria > Sumerlaeota > Sumerlaeia > MVZB01 > JAJFLK01 > JAJFLK01. The sequence goes on from JAJFLK010000083.1 coordinate 3,143, forward strand.
GCCGCTTTTGCTCCGGTGTGCTTCGCCGTGAGCGCGCGGGCCCACTTCAGTTCCGGATCGATAATCGCCTTGATCGGCAGTCCGAGTCGTCCGAGCGCGTGCGCGTGCCAGCGGCCCATCAGGCCCGCCCCGACGATGATCGCGCGCTGGCGGGACTGCGAGGTCATGACGCGGGGACCGCTCCCATCTTTACATCGGCGAGTTTACGCGAGGTCTCTTCATTGATCTCGACCCTTTGCCCGATATCGGCCGAGTGATAGCAGGCGGCGATGACTTGGAGAATATCGCGACCGTCCTGCGCGCTCGCGGGCGGCTTAGTCCCTTTGTCGAAGGCCTCGATCGTACTGCGAAACAGGTCACGGGTCGCTGTAGTCGTTGGGTCTTTGGGATTGCGCGCGAGGAAGGTGCGGTGATTCCCGACTTCACGCCACGCGATCCCCGAGATGCCGTAATCGATCCGGAAATGCGGTTTGGTGCTGCGATGCAAACCGGCCGTCACGCGCGCCCGGCCACCGAAAGAGGCTCGCAGCGAGGCGTTGGTTCCTTCGGCCCGTACTTCAAAATATTGGGTCTCGCCGCGGCAAAGCCGGTTCTGAATGATGTTGGCAAGGCGTCCGCCGGGGAATTCGAGCGTGACCAGCGCGACGGCGTCGCTCTCGGACTCGCGCACACCGCAGGTCGAAGTCACGGCAGTCACGGCTGTCGGCTTCTCGCCGAATAGAGCCATGACGTAATCGACCAGATGGACACCCGCTTCATAGAGCGTGCGCTGGAGCATCTGGCCTCGCCAGCCAGGCTCCTTCCAAGGCGGCAGGTCCATCAGTTGCCAGACCTGAACGAACGAAAGATCTCCGACTTCGGGCCGGCCGACCTGCCCGAGCAGCGCGCGAAAGATCTCCATTTCGCGGAACTCGTGGTTGAGCGCAATCCTGCGTCCGGCCTTCTCTGCGGCCTGAATGATCATGTCCGCCTCGGCAAGGCTCGAAGCAAACGGCTTCTCGCAGATCACGTTCGCGCCTGCGGCGACCGAGCGCAGGCAGTAATCCGCATGACTATCAGGCGGAGTTCCGATGATGATCAGTTCGGGCTTCGCCTGCTCAAGCATTGTGTCGAAATTGTCAAACACCGGGATGCTGAATCTTTGGGCTGCCGCTGCGCGGCTGGATTCGACAACGTCAAAGCCGCCGACGACCTGGACGCCGTCGAGCCCATCGAGCGCCGGAAGATGGATGTTTTGACCCGCGTTGCCGAGCCCCACCAGTGATACTTTCATTCTTGTCCGTCCTTATTCCTGCTGATCTCGATGACCACACGAAGCGGCGCAACGCTTGCACTTCAGCCTGATTCGCTCAATCTATTTATATGATGTTAGTGCTCTGACCGGCTGATTATGTGGGGTTGTCGCACCGCCACACCCGGAGGGATTCTTGAATTTCTCAACCGGCGAGGGCGCCGGTTCCACACGTGACAAGCGTTCCACACGTGACAAGCGTCCCATCCGGAAAGTGTGGGACCGGCACCCTCGCCGGTCATGACTTCCCGTCACTTCCCATCGGTCAAACTATTAGTACCGAATGTCGAACACGCCGGCGCGGAATCGCCGCCGTGACTTAACCGCCGACATCGTCATCAAGATCGTTCTCAACTCGGTAGATCCGATAGTGCATCTTCATGCCGTCGTGGTAGCTGCTGTAAATGGACGTCAGATTGAGTTCGCCGTTGAGCGTGATCTCTGGCATGACTTCCATGTCCGCCAGGTACTGAATGCCCTCACTGCGAATATAATCGGCAACCTTGTCTTCCGCCAAATACGGGAGGTAATCGAAATTATTGATGAGCCCGTCGAGGTTCGTGACCTGCTGAGGCGCGTAATAGCCGATCACGCCGGCGTTCCAGGCGCCGATTCGGGCATCTGCCGGCAGGTTATCCGCCATCCATTGCGCCGCCGCGTAGCACTCGTCGTTCCACGAGTAACTCCAATCGTGTTGCTGCAATGGCTTCGTCCAAAAAGTCCGCACCGCCGCGCCGGCCTGCGATCCGACCAGGATCAGGAGGGCGGCCGCGCAGATGCCGCGTCGAACGCGGTCTGTGGCAATGCGTTGACCAATGAAGATCAATGCAGTCGTAACGAGAATCGCGACAACGACGGTAATGATTATCTCACACTCGACCAGCCACCACCGGATCATCGCGTATTTAAGTTGCGTTGGGTAAAGGTTGACGCAGATCGAAGCGTTGATGAGGCCGAATATGAGCAGATAACCAAATTCTCCCAGGCGGATGACCTGCTCTCGGACCTCGCTCAACCATGCGCGCGGGGCCCCGAGCGCCATGGGCGCCGCAAAGATCAGGGCGATAAGAAGAATCAGGCGGGCGATAGGGATGCTGGAGTTTTCATTGAAAACCAGACGACTGCCGATGATCCACAATCCATCAAGCGCTCTGGAAGTGAGAAACCAGCTGACCCTGTTTTTGAATTCAAAGATGATGTGCTTATAGAAGGCCGGAGAGAACCTGGAGCCGAGGTCATTTGCCGCGAGGTAATCGTCGGTGATGATGACCTTTGTCGCACCGCTGATGGGAAGCAAATGCCCGGTGCTCAAAAGATTCCAGAACAGATAGGGCAGGATGATGCAGCTGGCCACCGCGCCGATCATCGTCACCAGTTTCAAGCTTGCCAGAGGCGCCATATCGCGAAAACGCCACAGGCAATACAGCAACATGAGCGGGATGAGGATTCCTGCGTTGAGCCGCGCCAGGCCCGTCAGACCCAGGAGCAGGCCCAGCACGATCGCGCCCCGATAGGTCCGGCTTTCAAAAAAAGAGCAATGGGCGAAGGTGACCGTCGAGATGAATAGCAGGGAATAAAGCGCATTCTCCAGACCCCATACTCGCGCCCATACGATCCCCAAAGGAAACAGGAACGCCCCGGCGGCGGTCAGACCCGCCAGGGGGGAGAATTTGCGCGCGATCAGACGATAAAGCGCGATGCACGAGATATAGTGTATCAGAGCCGTCAGGCCGACTGCGGCGCGTGCGAACGTATTGAGATCGTTCAGTCCCATCCAGGAAAGCAATTGAGCGAGTCCGGTGAGCATGATCGCCCAGAGGGGCTGAACGCCGTTCGTCGCGTGGATTCCATCGAACGACCAGAACCCGAGCTCGGAGAAGTTGTGGGCAACTTTGAAATAATAGAATACGTCATCGCCTCGGTGGATGAAGTTCTCAAGCGGGATGAACGCGTGCATCGCGATCAGCGGGGCGGCAGCTGCCAGAACTATCCTTGGGAGCCCGCGCTCAAGGCGATTCAATGTCGTTTGCTCAGTTGTCGTCATTGAGGGGTTTTCGAAGAGGGACATCGGCGGTCCGAACTGGAATATTGAAGATCGCTCGGGACTATTCAACACAAGCGCCGGGCTCTGCCCGCCCGTCAGCTCCCCCCTCTCTATAGCCCTTAACGCGAAAAAACGGGCAAATCTTTAGTAGCGCCCAATGCGTCCATCGCCAGGAAAGCATCCGATTGTAGAGTTTTGCCAGTGCCGCTTTGGCAGGGCCGAAGTGGGTGATCTCGAATGGCGAGACCGGCGGCAAGACGAGTTTGAAATCGAGTTTCATGTGACGCCGAATCAATCGGGCCATCTCTCTGGAGCTGAGCAGCCGCACGAACTCGTATGGCTTGCCGCTGCGCCACCGGACGTATCCCTTCTGCCAGCGCCTTGGAACCCATCCGACACCCCAGACCTGGACGTGCGGTTCGGCCGTTAAGCTGAAGCGGTTCGGCGTCGCCATGGCGAGGAATCCGCCGGGGGCCATGACACGGTTGATTTCGGCGAGCGTTTTTGCCTGATCGCCGACGTGCTCGATGACGTCGAGAAGGGCAACCCCGGGCACCGAAGCGTCCGCAAGCGGGAGAGCTTCGGATTCCGCCGCCGCGAGAATCGGATGACCACCTGCCGCGCTGATCATTCGCTTTGCAACGACCAGCCAGACCATCGACACATCGATGCCAATCCCGTTCGTGCCCAGGCCCGCGGCGGCTGTAAGCAACATCCCGCCGCCGCATCCCAAGTCGATAAACCCATCTCTCCCGTCCGTCAACGGCGCCAGCCAAGTCCCGAACTCGCCCTTAAGCCTGGCCGGAGCCTCCATGACCTGCCGCGTTCGGCGCTCGGCGAGTTCCCGGCCCCCGTGCTGGCGGGCGGCGAAAATCCAGCGTACCGAACCTTCGACGTCCTCGGGCGGGACGGCTTGAACCAGCTTGCGGGCCTGATTGATGTCTTCGTCGAAATCAACCCACACCGAACCCGACAGCCGAAAGTCAGGGATCCCTTCGAGGATCTCATATCGGGCCGCGCACGGGGCGCAGGCATAGCTGTCGACATTATCGCTCAGCTCGGATCGGCATCGGGGACATCGCCAAATCACTCGCGCTTCTCCAGACTGTGCAGGGCAAAGAGTTCTCTTCGTTCGGTGATGGTATGTCAGAGCGCCTTTCAGATCTCAGCCGATAATTGAGGCCAACGCCACCTGCGCCTGTCTTGATCGTGTTCTCGAACCTCCATGGCGTCAACCACATAAGGCTGAATTAGAGCGAGATAAGATTAGGTTTGTAGCAAACGGAACTAGAGCTTGCACTTGTCAGAATTCTCAAGCTAGCATCGGCGCAAAGTGCGTCTTGCGCGAATAGCCGCAGGCGGACTCGAGTCAGAACATATCCCGCCGATTCGGCGCACTGTTATCCCGGTTATGTGCAATGGTCTGCATACCGATAAGTGACCGGGTGACTTGGAATGCGTCATCGCCAAGATTGTAAGTGAGCATACAGGAGCGAATGGAGCCACTTGCAAGGGACATGGGCCATGGCACGGACGTTGCGTTCAAGACTGACTTGATGGCCTTGACGTAAACTTGAGCGAGGCCTCATCCAACAGGAGTTCGTATGAGCAAGCTTTCAATGGAAAAAGAATCGATATCGACCGAAGCCGAAAATCCGGGCTCATCCGATGATGGGGCGTTACCCGTGGTCGTGATCGGGGCCGGGCCTGCCGGCCTGACTGCCGCGCTTGAGCTTACGCGCGCCGGCCGGCGCTGCATCGTGCTGGAGAGCGATCCCGAATATGTGGGCGGGATCGCCCGGACGGTGAACTACAAGGGCTTTCGCCTCGACATCGGCGGCCATCGTTTCTATACCATGATCGATGAGATTACGAACTGGTGGCACGAAGTGCTTCCCGACGACTTCATCGAAGTGAACCGAATCAGCCGGATATATTACAGCAAGAGATTCCTGGATTATCCCCTGCGCGCCTGGAACGCGCTCTCCAAGATGGGGTTGTGGTTCGCGATCGTCGCGGTGGTGAGCCACATTCATCGCAAGCTGCGACCCATCAAGCCGGAGATCTCATTTCGGGATTGGGTG
>JAJFLK010000084.1 GCA_021772735.1 Candidatus Sumerlaeota bacterium
TGAGCAGCACCTGCACGGTGGGGTGATTCGTACCGTGTCCAACCGGCGCTCCATCGGCGCCGAGCGGACGCTCGCCGATCAGCATCGCGGCGGTGATCACCGCAGCCATCGCGAGCAACAAAGCGAGCAATACATGCGGAAGCTTCATATTCGATAAGAGCCCGTTGCTTCGGAATCGGCCGTCATGATTCGATGGGCGGCTGCACGTTCTGATAGAGGCCGAGGCGATGAAAGAATTCGCGCCGCACCTTCCTGATCTGACGTTGCCAGTCGACCGGACCGCGAATGTTGATCCGATGCATGCCGCCCTCGATCGTCACTAGCGTGGCGTCGTTCCCGGCGTCGCTCAGCTTGCGATGGAATTGAACGGACTGATCGTAAGGAACGGCCTCGTCCTTATTGCCATGAATGATAAGAAAGGGCGGCAGGCCGGTGCGGTCGGCGTAGGTGATTGGCGAACACTTCAGCGCGAATTCCTTGCGGTCCGGGGCGGGCGGCGGGATCGGTGGCCCAATCCACGTCTCGGCCCAGTCCCTGCGAGTCGGCCCCGCAAGAAGCGCCGCAACGTCTGTTATCCCGGATATATCAACAACTGCGGTGACCTGCGAGCTCTCCTCACCGAGCGAACAAGTATCGAAGCCGTCGCCCTTGCGCGTCACGCCGATCATCGATGCCAGGTGCCCGCCGGCCGAGTGACCGAAGGCGACGATGCGATCGGGATCGATCTTAAACCGCTCGTGCCTGGAACGAAGAAAGCTGATGGCGAGCTTGGCGTCCTGAATCGCCGCGGGCGCGATAAACTTCGGGGCGAGCCGGTAATTGATCGAGGCAACGGCCAATCCCTCGGCCGACATCTCGAGCGCCCAGGGACTCGTCCCCAGCCCGTCGCTCGAACCCGTGCACCAGCCGCCACCGTGGATCAACACGACCAGGGTGAGCGGCTTTGGGTTTTCACCGACCTCCGGCAGGTAGAAGTCAAACGACACGTAGCCCCCGTCCACATTGTCGCCGGGGAGATCCGCGTGGCACTGCCGGAAATATTCAATCATGAGGCTGATATTTATCGGGGCCACGTCCGGGCGGCGCAACTCATTTCTGGATCGTGCGCGGCGCCTTACCCGCGGGGCGTTACTCGAGCGAAAGAACGTAGAGCGCCAGAGACTCGACCTCATCCTTATTGAGGAACGCCGACGGCATCTCAGTTCCGGGGATGATCGTTTCGGGATCATTGAGCATCTGGACGACGAAAGCGGGACGCAACCGCGAGGCGGCGCCGCCCAGATCGGGAGCGCTCTTTCCGCCCACCCCGTTGATCGAGTGGCAGGCCGAGCATGAGCTGGTCTCGAAAAGTTCGCGCCCCTGCGCGATCACGTCGGCGCTTCGGCTGCCGAGGAACTCCAAGTCAACGCCGTCGAATAGTTCGGGCCTCGTCTGCGTCGCGAGATACGCGGTCATCGCGCGGCGCTCATAATTGTTGAGCTTGAAATCCGGCATGCGATCCAGAGGACGGCGGCCTCGGCGGCCATAACGCCTCGGCGGAACCTCGGCCAGATAATTCACCATCCATTCCGGGCGAAACTGATCTCCCGCGAAACTTAGCCCGGGCGGGATGTTCGCGCCGTGCCCGGCCTCGGGGATCTCGTGACAACTGGCACACTTGAGTCGGCCGTAGAGGCCACCGCCGAACGAGACGATCGCGTCGCTGAACTCAAGGGGCTCCGCCTCGTCGCTGTTCGCATCCGTTTCCTCGATGATTTGGTCGACTTCTTCCAACGGATTGAGCGCGGCCAGAACGCCGCGCTCTTCGACCAGCGCCAGATACCCCTGGAACGTCAGCGTGGAGATGAGGAGCGGCAGGGCGATCGCCATGGCCACCGCGACCGGCCTGCGTCGCAGACGCCGCTCCGGATTGCGATCAATAAACGGAAGCGCGAGCAGCGCGATGAAAAAACCGCAGGGAATAATGACGGTCCCGACGACCTGCAACGGGCCGGAGAAATACCGCAGGATTTGCTGCAGGCCGAGAAAATACCACTCCGGGTGCGGCGCGTAGGTTACGACCGTGGGATCAGCCTTTGCTTCGAGGTCCGCGCCGACGCGCACTGCGAAAGTCACAAGGACGACCGCCAGCATGAGGACAGCGACTGAATCGCGCAACGCCTGAACTGGGAAAAATCGCTCGACCCCGTATTGCGTCGCCTCGCCCAGCCGCTTCCACGGCTGCGTGATGCCGTAAAGCCGGACGAAATAAACGTGAGTTGCGATCAGCACGACGAGGATCGCCGGCAGGATGATCGCATGGATGGCGTAGAACCGGGGGATTGTCAGCTCGCTGATCTCTTCGCCGCCGAGCAGCAGCGCTTTGGCCCACATCCCGACGACCGGCACCGAGCCGACGATGTTCGTCCCGACCTGCGTGCCGAAGATGGCCTTCATATCCCAGGGCTGCTGGTATCCGGTGAACCCGATGCCGAGCACAGTCGCCAAAAGAAAAACGCCGACGACCCATGTC
>JAJFLK010000085.1 GCA_021772735.1 Candidatus Sumerlaeota bacterium
CGGCTGAGCAGCCAAACATAGTGAGGATGCCGGCTACCAGGAAGGAGATGGCGACGACAACGAAGAATAGTCGGATCAGTTCAAGAGGCCGGGACATCGGTCAACCCTCGAAAGCGCCCCGCCCAGCTCTGAGCCGGACGGGGCACAAGGTAGAGAGATTGAGGTCATTCAGTCGAGACGCCTGTATTCCCGGAGGAGGGCGCGGCCACATCGCCGGCATCTCCATCGGGTGGAGGTGGTGGTGGATCATCCAGGAGGTCTTGAACCTGGATCCTAAATTCTGGACTACTGAGCGCACTGAGAATGAATTCTCGCGTTGCTTCCGTAGTCTCTCCGGAACCCTTCCCTTGTCCTGAGACTCCGATCTGGCCACTGGATCCCGTGAGCTTGACGCCGGCCACGAAGACCGTTCCAGCGTGAACCTGGAGGCCGGGTTCGATGACCTGGCGTGGTTTCGCGGCCGGCAGATCTACTTGCAGGCGTGCGCGAGTTGCCACGGGGTCGATGGGGAGCCGGTGGCGGATGCCGTCAAGTTCGACGACGAAGGTTACCCCGATCCGCCGCGATCGTTCGTAAAGGGAATCTTCAAGGGCGGGATGGAAGGCCATCAGCTCTATTCGCGAATCATGAAGGGCATGAAGGGCACGCCGATGCCCGCTTACGAAGGCAACTACCCGGACGATGCGGTCTGGGATCTGATTCACTACGTGCAATCGCTGGCACGGGCCGGCGCGCAAGAGCGTGCCGAGCTTCGCAGCGAGGCGATCGTTGCAACACGGGTCGCCGACCTTCCCGAATCCCCGACAGACGATCAGTGGGAACAAGCGCGTGGAGCTTACGTCGGCCTGGCACCTCTTTGGTGGACTGAGAAACGCATCGAAGGGCTGGTCGTGCGCGCGATTCACGACGGTGAGGAGCTGGCGCTGCGGTTCTCCTGGCTCGATCCGACTCAGAATGATCGCGCGGTCAAGACCGAGGAGTTCCGCGATTCGGTTGCGGTGCAGTTTTCTCTGACGAGCGACCCGCCGTTTTATATGGGCGATCCGAGCAAGGGTGGCGGCGTGAACATGTGGCTGTGGAAAGCAGATCGCCAGACGGATCTGGACGGAGGGTATCAGGATGTGGACGCGGCGTATCCGGACCGCGCGATCGATATGTATCCCGAGCAGGAATACACGTCCGTGGGCAAGGACATCGGCGAGGAGTGGCCCAAGGGCGCGATCGATACGCATCGAGCCAGATACGTCACGGCCTGGGGCGCGGGCAACCTGGTGGCCGACCCAACCCGATCCAGTTCTGTCGAATCCCTGGTCGCCAGCGGGCCCGGCACGCTGGCGGGGTTGCCGCCGGCGATCCAGCTCGTCCAGGGCGCCGCGGTTTATACAGACGGCGTCTGGATGGTGCAAATGAAACGCTCCCTGAGCGGAGCCGAAGGCGAGGCCCTCGGCCAGGGGCGGCGCTCGTTTAGTCCCGGTGATTATATCCCGGTCTCGTTTGCGATCTGGAACGGCGATGCGCGCGACCGCGACGGAAAGAAGAACATCAGCATCTGGCAGCGGCTGGTCATCGAATAGAACGACATCAAACCGAGAAATCGAGCTTCAAGGGCGAGCGCGCCTCCAGGGGAGAATTTCAAGATGGCACAAAACGGCAACGGAGTTTCACGACGCGGCTTCATGAAGCTGACCGGCATGGCGGTCGGCGCGATGAGCTCACCCTGGGGCCTCAATTCATTGGCCGCTCGCGCAGACGTAGAGAATCCCCTCGCGTTTTATCCCTCGCGGGAGTGGGAGCAGATCTATCGCGATCAATATGCCTACGACGGAAAGTTCAGCTGGGTTTGCTCGCCAAACGACACGCACTCGTGCCGGTGCCTCGCCTATACGCGCAACGGAGTCATCACGCGCATGGGATCGCAGTACGACCACGAGACCTACGGCGACATCTACGGGAACAAGGCGACGGCAAACTGGAACCCGCGCCAGTGCGCCAAGGGATACACGTTCCACCGCATCGTTTATGGCCCGTATCGGTTGAAGTATCCGATCATCCGGCGCGGCTGGAAGCAGTGGGCCGATGATGGATATCCGGAACTGACCGACGAGCTGAAATCGAAATACAAGTTCGACAGTCGCGGGACGGACGTTCATCTGCGGACCGATTGGGACACGGTGATGAAATACATCGCCAAGGCTTACGTCGCAGTCGCGAAGCGATACAGCGGCGAGCAGGGCGCGCAGCTCCTGCGCGATCAGGGCTACCCCGAGGAGATGATCGAAGACATGGAGGGCGCGGGGACGCGGACGTTCAAGATGCGCGGCGGCATGGGATTGCTCGGTGTCATCGGTAAATACGGCATGTATCGGCTCAACAATTCGATGGCGCTGCTCGACGCGCATGTGCGCGGAGTCGGCCCGGATAAAGCCCGTGGCGGGCGGAACTGGAGCAATTACACGTGGCACGGCGATCAGGCTCCCGGCCACCCCTGGGTTCACGGTCTTCAGACTTCGGACTGCGATTTCAATGACCTGCGATTCAGCAAGCTCCTCATCATGGATGGGAAGAACCTGGTCGAAAACAAGATGACCGACGCGCATTGGTTCATCGAATCCATGGAACGTGGCGCGAAGATCGTCGTCATCGCGCCCGAGTATGGCCCGCCGAGCACGAAGGCGGACTACTGGATTCCGATCCGCCCGCAGACCGACGCGGCGCTCTGGCTCGGCATCACTCGCCTGATGATCGAGAAGAAATGGTATGACGAAGCCTTCGTCAAGCAGTTCACCGATTATCCGCTCCTGGTCCGGACCGATAATCTGAAGCGCTTACGGGCTGAGGAAGTCTTCGCCGGTTACAAAAGTAAGCTTTCCAAGGACGGGCCGAGCTACAAGGTTCAGGGCCTGACTGACGAGCAGCATACCGAGCTCGGCGATAGGGTCGTGTGGGACACGAAGACGAACAAGCCCGCGGCGCTGACGCGCGATGACGTAGGCAAGCGCATGGTCGAGCTCGGCGTCGATCCGGCGCTCGAGGGCAAATGGAAAATTAAACTCGCGGACGGGTCTGAAGTCGAAGTCGAGACGCTGTGGTCGCTATACCAGGTTCACCTTGAAGATTACGACATGGACTCGGTCGCCGAGATCACGCATTCGCCCAAGGAGCTTCTTGAGCGGCTGGCGCGCGATATCTGGGAGACGACCCAGAACGGCGGCCCCGTCGCGATCCATCAGGGCGAGGGCATCAATCACTGGTTCCACGCCACTGAGATGAACCGTGCGCCTTATCTGCCCATGATGCTGACCGGAAACATCGGCAAGAAGGGCGCGGGCGTTCACGCCTGGGCGGGCAATTACAAGGCCGCGCTTTTCCAGGGAAGCGCCGTGACCGGGCCGGGCTTCAAGGGCTGGGTCGCGGAGGATCCGTTCGATCAGAACCTGAAAAGCGGCGCCTCGGGCAAGGACGTCAAAGTAAAACAACGCTGCAAGGGCGAGGAGCCGGCGTATTGGAATCACGGCGATCGGCCGCTGATCGTGGACACGCCCAAGAGCGGCCGCAAGGTTTTCACCGGCAAGACCCATATGCCGACGCCGACCAAGACACTGCATTTCAACAACGTGAACCTGTTCAACAACGCGAAGCATGCATACGACATGCTCAAGAATGTGAACCCGGGCATCGAGATGATCATCGCCCAGGACATCGTCATGACGGCTTCGGTTCAGTATGCCGATATCGGGCTGCCTGCGAATTCCTGGGTCGAGTTCGAGGATCTCGAAGTCACCGCCTCGTGCTCGAATCCGTTCCTGCAGATCTGGAAAGGCGGGATCAAGCCGGTCTTCGATTCCAAAGACGATCTTACGATTCTCGCGAGCATCGCCAAGGCAATGGGCGAGGAGACCGGGGACAAGCGATTCTACGATCATTTCAAGTTCGAGCATGAAGGCAAGCGGGGCATTTATATCCAGCGCCTTCTGGACACCTGCACGACGACAATCGGATACAAGCTCAAAGACATCATGGCGGGCAAGCACGGGCCTCCGGGCGGCGCCTTGATGCTGTTCCGCACGTATCCGCGCATTCCGTTCTGGGAGCAGGTCAACGATGACGAGCCGTTCCACACTGATACCGGGCGGTTGCACGCATACACCGATGTCCCCGAAGCGATTGAATACGGCGAGAATTTCGTCGTCCATCGCGAGGGGCCCGAGGCGACGCCGTATCTGCCCAACGTCATCGTCTCGACCAATCCCAACGTGCGTCCGGACGACTATGGAATTCCGAGCGACGCCGAGCACTGGGACGAGCGAACCGTCCGCAATACGAAACTGGCCTGGCGAGATGTGAAACAGACGAAGAATTTCCTCTGGGAGCGGGGATTCCAGTTCTTCTGCCTCACGCCGAAGACCCGGCACCGCGTCCACTCTCAGTGGAGCAATGTGGATTGGCACATGGTCTACGACTCGAACTTCGGCGATCCGCACCGGATGGACCGTCGCGCGCCATACGTCGGCGAGCATCAACTGCACATGAACCCGCAGGCGGCCAAGGATCTCGGGATCAACAACGGCGATTACGTCTACATGGACGCCAATCCCGCGGACCGGCCGTATCGAGGCGCCAAGCCCAGCGACCCGTTCTATAAAGTCGCCCGCTGCATGATGCGCGTGACTTACAACGCGGCGTATCCATACAACACGGTGATGTCAAAGCACGCGCCGTATATTGCAACGGAGAAGAGCGTCAAGGCGCACGAAACTCGGAGCGATGGACGGGCGCTTTCTCCCGATGGCTATCAGGCGAACCTGCGCTACGGCTCTCAGCAGAGCGTGACGCGCAACTGGCACATGCCGATGCATCAGACCGATACGCTGTTTCACAAGAAGAAGGTTCACATGTCGTTCTTCTTCGGCGGCGAGGCCGATAATCACGCAGTGAACACCGTGCCCAAAGAAACGCTGGTGCGAGTGGTCAAAGCCGAGGATGGCGGCCTGGGCGGCAGCGGCATCTGGGCGCCTGCGACGACGGGCTTCTCCCCTGCCGGAGAGAACGACCTCATGAGGCGTTACCTCGCCGGCGGCTTTTCCGGCGCTCCAGAGGCCGAGGAATCCGAAGAATTCTTCGACGATGACGAAGCCTGACTGACACCTGAAGGAGAGGCCGATGCCCTACAACGAACCTGATGCAACCGATCCGATGACGCTCCACGGCGCCGTGGTCGAGACTGATGATGCCAACGTGCAGCGCGAGATGGCGACATGCTTCATTGAGGAATACATGCGCATGGGATATGGCCGGGATCGCGTTCTCAGCATGTTCAAGATCCAGGACTATATCGGCCCCTACATGGCATACCGGGAATTGGGCGAGGCCGCGATAATCGAGCTGATCGATCATCAAGCGGCGATATGGGGCGGGCGGCGCGAGAGCGGAGTGACCGGCCGCGACGCCGATGGAAACGTGACCCCCCGCGCAGAAATTTCGAAACCACAAACTGAAATGGAGACCGATAAGGCCATGAGCTCACCATCGTGTGGACACTATGCCGAGGGCGGTGCGCCCACAACGATACTCATGGACGAGCACCGGGTGATCGAACACGTGTTGACCGCAATGGAGCGAATGGTCGTCAACGGAGTCGTCGATGCGGTTTTCCTCGGCAAGGCCGTGGATTTCGTCCGCAACTTCGCGGACGGATGCCACCACGCCAAAGAGGAAGACATCCTGTTCCCGGTGCTCGAAGAGGCCGGAATCCCCCGCGAAGGCGGTCCCATCGCGTGCATGCTTGACGAGCACATTCAGGGCCGCAACCTTATCGCAGCGATCTCGGAGAACATGAAAAGCGCGGCTGCGGGAGATGAGCCGGCTCGCGTCGTCGTCTTCAAGGCCGTCCGTGCATATGTCGGCTTGCTGGAACAGCATATTGAAAAAGAAGATTCAATTCTGTTCGCGATGGCCGACCGGGTTCTGGACACAGGGCAACAGGCCTCGATGCTTGAGAAATTCAATCAAGTCGAACACGGCGAGAATCTTAAGCGCCACGAACATTACGTCGCGCTGGCGGACGAACTGTTGAACTGGAAATTCACGCGCTGAAGAAATTCAGGATGAACGCGAAAGGATAAAACAATGGGTTCGGTTTATAACTGGCAAATTGGACGCTCGATGGAGTTCCCGCACGGACAAGCCTCACCCGAGGAGCAGTTTGCTTTTGTCATCAACATCAACCGTTGCATTGGTTGCCAGACGTGCACCATGGCCTGCAAGAGCACTTGGACCTTTTCGAAGGGCCAGGAGCACATGTGGTGGACGAACGTCGAGACGAAACCCTCTGGCGGATATCCGAAGCACTGGGATGTGAAGACGTTGGACAAGCTCTCCGAGGCCAACCCCGAAGGCATGACGTGGGCCGAATCCGAAGCCAAGGGGCGGCGCAATCCATATGGCGAGTATCAGGGCAGGACGATTTTCGAAGCGCCCGATACCGTCGCCCGAGGAGGCTCGCCCAACCGCGTGCTCGGATACCTACCGGCAGATGAGGAATGGGGCTCGCCGAATATTTTCGAAGACACGCCATCCCACGGACCCTCCGCACCGATGGACTTCGGCAAGGGTGAAGAGCTCGATGACCAGGGAAGCAAGCACAAGGCCTGGTTTTTCTATCTGGCTCGCCTCTGCAATCATTGTTCGTATCCGGCCTGTGTGGCGGCATGCCCTCGCACGGCGATTTACAAACGCCCCGAAGATGGCGTCGTGCTTGTCGATCAGAGCGAGTGCCGCGGATATCGCAAATGCGTCGAGGCGTGCCCCTACAAGAAGGTCATGTATCGCGGAACGACCCGAACGAGCGAGAAATGTATCGCGTGCTATCCGCGCATCGAAGGCAACGATCCTGAAGCGCCCGGAGTCCCGCTGGAGACGCGCTGCATGGCTGCCTGCATCGGCCAGGTTCGCATGCAAGGGCTGGTCAAGGTTGATGAAGACAACGTCTGGATCAATGATCGCTACAACCCTCTCTACTATCTGATTCACGTCGCGCGGGTTGCGTTGCCTCTGTATCCGCAATTCGGGACCGAGCCCAACGGCTATTACATTCCGCCGCGCTGGGTTCCCATTGCGTATCTTGAGCAGATGTTCGGGCCGGATGTGGAAGCCGCGATCGCGCGATATCGCAATCCGGACCGCGAGCTCCTGGCCGTGCTTCAGCTCTTCCGCCGTTCGAACCAGATCATTGCTCGTTACGATATCGAAGAAGGCCCCAAGGTCTATGAGACCGAACGGTTTGGCGAGAAGTTCGAGATGTATAACGACACGATCATCGGTTTCAACCGCGCCGGAGACGAGATCATTCGCACGCAGGTCGAAGAGCCGGTGTTTGTCCGGCCGGCCAAGCATGCCAATTCGATCTAGGCCTGCGCCTTAAAGGGAGATCACGAAGATGCGACGAAGTGAAAAAGTGGATGCCGTCCGATCGGCGCTGGCCGGAAGCGCGGCTTATGGACTCCTGGGCTACGCGTTTAGGTATCCCGATGAGCAGTGGCTGGCCGGGCTGGCCGACCGGGATCGGTGGATCGGTTGGCCCGAGACGCTGGCCAAGAAAAACGGCGCCCTCGGCGATTCGATTCGGCGCATTCAGGAGGGGCTCTTCTCGCCCGACGCGACTCATCAGTTTGACCTGGAGACCGTGCAGCGCACATTCTCCCGCCTGTTCGGTCATGCGGTCCGTGGCGCGTGTTCCCTATACGAACTTGAATACGGCAACAGTGAGATTTTTCAGCGCGCTTCGCAACTGGCCGACATCCAAGGCTTCTATTCGGCGTTCGGGCTTGAGCTGACGGCCGATATGCACGAACGGGCGGACCACGTATCGGTCGAATGCGAGTTCATGAGCGTTCTGGCCACCAAAGAGGCTTACGCTCTGGAACAAGGCCACGACGAAGGCCATGAGATCGTTCGAAGTGCGGCGGCTCGTTTCGTGCAAGGCCATGTGGGACGTCTGTTGCCTTCGTTCGGGCGGCGAATCCACGAGGCCGATCCCGAGGGTCTATACGGGGCGCTGGGGAGCTTCGCCAGTCGGTTCATCCAATCCGAGTGCAAGGCGTATGACGTCGAAGCGGGTGGGGAGTTCCTCGAACTTCGGCCGGTCGATCCCGAGGAGGAACGGGTGCAGGCGTGTGTGGGATCCACAACGGCCGACGCTGATCGCC
Source organism: Candidatus Sumerlaeota bacterium (assembly GCA_021772735.1). Lineage (GTDB taxonomy): Bacteria > Sumerlaeota > Sumerlaeia > MVZB01 > JAJFLK01 > JAJFLK01. Next base: position 8,205 of record JAJFLK010000085.1, read on the forward strand.
CGGCCAATCCCCCAGGCGAAGCCGCTTGCACGCATCCATGCGCACAACCTGCCGAAAGCGAAATTAGTGAAGTTCGAATTTGACCCCCTGTTGATCGAGCAAACGGTCGCCGGCGCCATTCACGGCGATCGGAAACTGGAGGCTCGATTCCATCGACTTGTCGATCCCCTGTATCGTATGGAGCAAGGACCGGAACGCGAGAAACTGTTTCATCAAGGCTATCTGGCTTTCTTTACAAAGATGGGTCTAGAGACTCCTTTGACCCGGCTATTGCTCGAACATCCGATTCTCGACGAACGGATCGGCCGGTGCATTGCGCGTCGCGCGCCGCGCGTCAAGGATGAGACGGCGGAGCTTCTTGTCAAACGCGAGATTGAAGTGCCGACACCCTCCGATCGTACGCTGCGGGTTCGTATCTCGCCGACCTCTTTGATCTCGCCCGATGTGTTCGAGCCGAGAATGCGGCGAGAAATATTTCACATCGCAGACATGGTGGACGACCGCTTCGCATATCGTCGCGAGCAGATCGAGGGCCTGCCGCCGAGGCAGAACCTGATCCGGGATCGATATCGAGTGTTGTGGGACGTCGCGATCGAGGGTCGATTGACACGCCGCGAATTAGGCGATGCTCGCCTGACCGAAAGCCTGCGCAAGGCCGTTCGTAAAGTATTCGGATTCCAGGACGAGGTGCGCGCGTGCGATACGTTCGAGAATTTTTTCGGACTCGACAAACCGACTCACGGGCAGCTTTTCGAGTTCGCCCGCTCGGGCGCGAACGAGGCCGGAGTTGGAGACGCAGGGGAATCTTCGACCGGTGGCGGGCCTGGTGCTCCGTGCCCCCTGTGCGGCTTTCCGACGTTCGATTGGTTCCTATTCCCAATCTCGCCAGACCCAAAGACGCTTGCCCAGATCACGCAAGCCCATCCTCAATGGACCCCGGAAAGCGGCGCGTGCAGACAGTGCGCAGAAATATACGCAGCCCACGGCCAGGCCGCGCCCGGCGCAGCCTTGATCTCGAATCAGTAATCAATATTCAGGCTGTCCTTTTTCAGAAGAAGTGGAACACGCGGCCTAAAGGGTGCCGTCGTATACTGCCCACGATTAAGGAATGAGGCTGGCTAAGGGCGTAGAATCGGGGCTGGCCAGGCAAAGGAAGGTCAGCAGCCGCCGAGGCACTCCTCGATGCTGATGACCCAAAGTCCCACTTGATTTGACGATGTAAACCAAAGCCCCGCTCGGGCTCATTCTTTTGGCTCGGCTTTGGAGTTCGTATTAGATCGCTTTTCAAGTTCAGCCACGGTTTCTCTCATCGAGGCGATAAGTTCTCCGTGTCCGCTAATTTGGGCGTCCAAGATGACCGCTCCATCGGCGTCCCGATTGACATTGGATATCCCCCGATAATCTCGCTCAAGATCCTCGATTATTCCCGCCGGGTTTCGGGTGGCGCGGACCAACCGCTTAGCCTCACACACAAGATCCTTGTGCTGAAGCGCATGGAGGATGGTGACCGCAAGGTCTGTCGTATTGGCTGGCTTCGTGAAAAAGCGGGAGATGGCGCCGCTGTTGATCGCATCGATCGCTACCTCAAGCGTTGCCCGGCCCGTCAGCATGAAGCGGACGGTATCGGGAAATTCTTCATGAACGATCTGCAAGAATTTCGTTCCGGTCAGGCCCGGCATGTCCTGATCCGAGATGACCACATCGAACACGTCCCCCCGCATGATATGGAGCGCGGCAGTAGCTGAACCTGCCGTGACTATCGTATAGGGCTCTTTGCGCAATGCACGCTTCAGGCCCTCAAGGAGCCGGGGTTCATCATCTACGAGGAGAATTTTGTGTGACATGGGTCATGCCGCCTTTGTTGTGGGAGTTTTCTGGACGGGGACGTCGAGTCCCCCCGTATCCGTGTCTTCAGGAATGATAATATGGATCGGCTCCTGAATCCCGTCTGCCAAATGCGAGAAGTTCATGAGCCTCGCGCAGAGGGATCGCGTGACCTCCTGCCCTTTGGCGACGAGGAGCGTTCCGGAGACCGTAAACAGATCTTGGGCCAATATCATATTGGGCGTGAGTTGCCTCGCCTTGATCGCTCGGCAGGTCTCTTGCACATGTCCGTGAATGACCACATACAGGACCTCAAGCACCGCCGGGTCATAGAGGCCTGCGCGCGCGCGCAGGTCATTTAATGCGTCGGCGCAATCAAGGCCGGCCACGGTCAGCGAGTCGTAATCCAGTAGCACTTTGAGAATGCGCGCACCGATCGGTATGCCTTCGCCGATTAACGGCTTCCCATCTCCGCCTGATCCATCAAAACATCTGTTTTGATTTGCAATGATTTCAGCTACATCCTCAAGGCGGGGTATATTCGCGATCAGTTCAGAGCCCGACTTCGGGTGCGCCTCAAACATCGAGGTCTCTTCCGCGGAGAGGGGCGCGCCCTTATAAACTTTTGCGAGAGTTTCTTCAGGGAGCGTTACGCAACCCAATTGCGAGAGCATGGTCGCAACTTCGAGCTGCCAGGCATCCTTAAGCTGCATCTGACCGGCGACCTGAACGGCGAGGCGAGTCACGCGGGAGGCTCGCCCAAATGCCGTCGGGCTTGCCATGGCCAGCACGCCAGCCAGTACTTTGATGCTTCCTTTGAGCGTTTTCTCAAGTAGCACTCGCTCGGCCGTAATTAGCCGATACTGTTCAACCCCGGTTTTGAGCGCTGCGGCGAAAAAATCCGGCGAGCAGGGCTTCGATATAAATCGAAATATATGCCCGGTGTTGACCGCGTCAGTCGCCGTTTTCTGGTCGGCATTGCCTGTCAGCATAATGCGCACGCTGTCCGGCGTTATCTCTTTGGCCTTGGCAAGAAACTGCACGCCATTCATGCCGGGCATCCGCATGTCGGAAACGATCACGGCGAACGGTCCATGCCGGCTAATCGCTTCAAGACCTTCATGGCCACTTGGCGCGGTCTCCAGATCATACATCTTGCGCAAGGTGCGCTCGTATGCGGAGAGGATATTGGGGTCATCGTCGACAAACAGTATTTTTTCACTCATGGCTTATGCAGCCTCTTCGTAGATTGAATGACAGATATCACGCCATTTGGTGAGCCGGCCGTCGAGGCCCAGGCGGGCCAGATATTCAAGATCGACTTGAGATTCTGAATCGCGGATAACGTCATCGGCGACCGTGCTCACGCCAGAGTCCCCCGAATCGCTGGTCTCAGAGTTCGGAAATAGTGCGTCGGCTACATGAACCGCCGTGAGCGGAGAGAATTTCAGATCTGCTGAAGCACCGGGACGATGATGAAACATGATGGCTTCGACGATGGAATCGGGAAGACCCCAGAGGGCAAGCAAATAGGCTCCCAGTTCGGCGTGGGTCGTATTAAGAATCCGCTGTTCGGCCTGGAGTTCCGCAAGTCGTTCGGTTCGGACAAGGCGGAGAACCTCGGTGTATTTGTCGGTCACGTATTGAGCGAGAATCAGCTTGCCGACGTCATGGAGAATGCCGGACATGAAGGCATCATCGGCGATACATTTGTCGCCGGTTTCGGCGTTCGCAATGTCCCTGGCCGCAACCGCAACGCTCACAGCACGATTCCAGAGCGATTCAATAGAGAAATCTGGAAGCATGCTGGAGTCAAATTTGCAAAAGATATGGACTGACAAAACCAAGGCTTTGATCGTCTGGAATCCGAGCATGCCGATCGCCTCAGAAGGGTCCGTGATTCTGCGCCGGACGCCGAAGAAAGCAGAGTTGACCAATTGAAGGATCTTGGCCGCCATCGCCGGGTCTTTGCGGATCACCTTTTCGACCTTCCCGAATGAGCACGTTTCGGAAGCCAGTTCATCCATCAATTCGAAATAGAGTGAAGGCAGGCTCGGCAGGCACTCGATTCGTGAGACGACTTCCTTGATCGAATCGTCTTCGAGTAGACCTCGCAAAGCACAGGCCCGGGTTATGGTGTTCTTGAGAACGCCGGCATCACAAGGCTTGGAGAGATACTGGTGAACCGGGCCGACTGATTTCAGCGCCGTTTCTTCGTCGCAATGACCCGAGAGGATAATTCGAGCGGCTTTGGGTTGGCGCAGCCTGACCTCCTCGAGCAATTGGGCTCCGTTCATCCCCGGCATACGCATGTCGGACACCACCACATCGTATGAGGAGCGGTCGAGAAGCCGAAGCGCCTCTTCGCCGCAATCACAGAAGTCAAAGTCCCACTCCGACCTGAGCGAGCGAAGCATTCGCCGCAGCCCATTGAGCACATTGGGATCATCGTCGACGAACAGAATGTTTACCTTATCCAGCATGGAGTTATTGGGTTCCTCAGTCGCCATTGAGATCCTCTTTCTCGTCTCCGGGCGAGTCAGGCCCGATAGGCAATCGGATGATGAAGGTGGATCCCTCGCCAACGGCGCTTTCCACCTCTATCGTGCCGCCATGTTTATCCACAATGACCGAACGGGAGATGGATAAGCCCTGCCCCGTCCCCTTGCCCACTTCCTTAGTGGTAAAGAAGGGATCGAAGACCTTGGACCGAATTTCCTCTGTCATACCGGTCCCGGTGTCGCTGATACGGATTTCTGCCAACTCGCCGTCGAGGCGGGTCGTGATCGTGATTGTTCCCTTGTCGGGAGCCTTTGATCCGTTGCCTTCCACGTCGGCAATCGCGTGAGCGGCATTGACGATTATATTGAGAATGACCTGGTTGAAATCACCCGGCAAACAAAACACAGGCGGCAGGTCAGGAGCGAACAGCGTCTCCATCTCCGCCAAGTATTTCCATTCGTTAGTTGAAACGGTCGCGGTACTGGCGATCGCTTTGTTGAGGTCGATGGGCGTTTTTTTATCGGTGCCGGGGTGGGAAAACTCCTTCATTGAACTAACGATCTTGGAGACGCGCCCGATGCCTTCCAGCGATTG
>JAJFLK010000086.1 GCA_021772735.1 Candidatus Sumerlaeota bacterium
CGAACTTGACCGGGTTCTTGCGCCCGGGCAGGAAGAACCGCTCCTCGGTCCGCTCCTCCTTATCCCCACGCCTTTTAACGCGCGCCTTCGCCATCCCGACCAGGCCGACGTCCGCGATGCCCAGCTCGGCGAAAACTTCGACGGCCACACCGAGCTGGCCCTTGCCGCCGTCGATCACCACGAGCCCCGGCAGCATGTCATCGCCCTGCACGGCCTTCTTGAACCGCCGCGTGAGCATCTCGCGCAGCGAGCCGAAATCATCCTGCCCGGCGACGGTCTTGATCTTGAATTTGCGATACCGGCTCTTGTCCGGCTCGCCCTTGCGGAACGTCACCATCGAGCCGACGGTCGCAAAGCCCTGGATGGTCGAGATGTCGTAGCACTCGATCGGATCGGGGAGATGATCGAGGTGGAACTTGCCCGCGATCGTCTCGTTGATCTCTTCGAGCGACTTGCGGCCCGAGAGGTGCTGCTCAAGGAGGAGCCGGCAGTTCTCTCGCGCGACCTCGATCATGCGCAGTTTCTCGCCGCGCTGCGGGCGGTGAATCTCGCTTTTCGCCGTGCGCCGTTCGGTCAGCCAGGCCGCGAGCAGCTCGGCCCGCGCGGGCATCGGATCGATCAGGACCTCGCGCGGCGGCGTCTCGCCTTCGTAATATAGGCCGATGAACTCGTCGGCCAGATCGACCTCAGGCCGATCGTGATCTTTCATGATAAACGGGCGGCTGTGCGTCAGCAGGCCATTGCGATAAACGAACACGGCGAAGGCCACGCGCCCGCCGGCGCGCTCGATGACGATCACGTCGCGGTCCATCCCGTCGTGCGTGTGGACGCGCTGGCGCTCGGTCGTGCGTTCGATCGCGGCGATCCGATCGCGCACGGCGCCGGCCTGCTCGTAATCCATCGAGCCCGAATGCGCGTCCATCTGCTCGCGCAGTTGATTGATCACTTCCTCGGGCCGCCCCTTCAGGACCTTGATCGTGTTCTGAACCATCGCCTCGTATTCGCCTCGGTCGACGGTCTTGACGCATGGCGCGCAGCAACGGCCAATTGAGTGCAGCAGACACGGCCGCGTGCGGTTGTTCAGGACGGAATCCTTGCACGAGCGGATCGGAAAAACGCGTTGCAGAAGCCGGAGCGTCTCGCGCACCGAACCGGCCGAATCGTATGGCCCGAGGTAGAGCGCGCCATCGCTGCGATCTTCATGACGCCGCCGCATGACGACGGCGCGCGGCCAGCGGTGATTCAGATTGAACCGCACGCTGACGTAGGTTTTGTCGTCGCGCAGGCGAATGTTGTATCGCGGCTGCTGAGTTTTGATCAGCGTGTTTTCGAGCAGGAAGGCTTCCTTCTCATTCGCGGTGATGATCGTCTCGACACGCCGCACATGCCGCATGAGGTAGCGCACGTTGAAACGGGCCTCGCCGCCGCTCGTGAAATAATTGGCCACCCGGCTGCGCAGGTTCGCGGCCTTGCCTATGTAGAGAACCTTGTCCTTCGCGTCTTTCATCAGGTAGACGCCGGGCAGGGAGGGCAGGCGGTCGATCTCTTCGGGCTCGACTCCAATCTCGCTGCCGCGCGCGGCGGGATCTTCGGCCGGCGGCTCGAGCGATAGCGCTTCGGAAGCGGGAGATTTTTTCGGGAGTGGGCTCATGCACAAAGGCGCGGGATGGAAGTGTGGGACGGCGACGCGGATTTCACGCGAATGGGCGGGACGATGATCGACTCGCCGACCTTCCGCCCGTCGATTCTTCGCTCGCCTACGGTCTGTCTGTTGATTCTCCGCCCGGCGCTTGTTCGGCGGGAATCTCATGGAATTCGAGCGGGCCATCGACGGGCCGGGCGGGGCCGGCGCTGTACCAGACACTGCGCAGGCCGAAATTCCCGCCGTCGCCTCCGGGCGAGAATATCACATACTCGAATCGGTCAGCGAACATGGCAATGAAACGCGTTGGCGAGGGCGCGGCGAGCGTCGTCGGCGAATCCGCCGTCAGGGTTTCGTATCGCCGCAGGCCGATCTCCCGGATTTCTTCGAGGCGCCCCGGCACGAAGGTTGAACCCGCATCGGCCAGCGAGGCCGCTCGGCCTTCGGCAACGTATTGAAAAAACAGGATCCCATCTTCGGCGGGTTTCTCGTCAGGCGGCACCTCGGGCGACTCGTGCGAGAGCTCGGGAGCGTCTACTGCGTCAGTGCGTTCCGGAGCCTGAGTCGCGGCTTCGCCGTCGGCTGCGTTCTCGGATTCCGCAAGCGGAGGAACGAGCAATCCCCCGCGCTCGGCGAGTCGATCCTGAAACGTGAGCAACACGAAACTGCGCCAATGCGCCGCGTCATACAACTGAACGCGCTCAAGGCGATATCCCGGCACGGCGGCGTCTTCGGCGAGAGCATCGAAATCCGCCATACGCTGCCTATCATCGGCCCGACCGATGACGGAGAACGCGAAGTAACCGAGCATGGCAACGATCATGACGAAGAAAACCAGGCTCGTGCTCCGCGCCGAAGCCGTGCGCCGATTGAAGTCCTCATCGGGCGGCTCGGCGAGCGCGGCGCGAAAAGCTACGGGTTCGGGGTCATAGGTCACGAAAGAGCCCGACCACAAGTCGTGCCAGCCCCGGCGATGCGGGTGGGTCATGACGCCGTATGCGAGCGCGATGACGAGCGCCTGCGCGATGACGCTGAAGGGCTCGACGATGAGATATGAGGCGACCGATCCCGCGCCGCCCAGCCGTGCGGTCAACGCCGCGGTTGCGGTAAACACCAACGAATACTGGATGACAGTGCGCCGGAGCGCCTCGACCAGCGTCAGCGCCTTGCCATCCGAGCCGACGGTTCGCAGGCTGATGATGGCCTTGCCGATCGTCGTTCCGCCGCCGACCGGCCCATTGGCCAGCCAGAAATACGTGAACGCGGCAAGATGAGAGACCCACGGCAGCCAGGGCCCGAGCCCAAGCAGAGGTTCGCGCGCGGCCAGCTCCAGCGTATAGCCGACGAAGTAGATCATGACCATGTCGATCAGGAGCGCGAACAGCCGATGCATAAACCCCGCGAATGCGGGCTTGGGCTGCGGCGGCGGACGTTTATCGAGAGGGAGTTGGGGGATATCGGCCATCAGGTAGAAGGTAAAAGGGAAAAGAGAAAAGGTAAAAGGGATTATGCTGCCCCCCGTGAACCGCTTGATCCTCGTGGCTGCCATTCTTCCCCGTAATCCCCGTGTCCCCGTGTCCCCGTGGTTTCCTTCTCTTCGAGGAGAAAGAGAATCCGCAGATTACGCTGATCTCTCAGATTTGGGAAAAGAGACCTTCTATGTGGCATGATCGTCCTTCACTGGCCTTGCCCCCTTGAACCCCTTGATCCCCGTGGTTCGCACTTCTTCAAATCTGTGGGAATCGGTGGAATCTGTGGTTTCTCTTTTCCTGGCGAGCCTATTCCATAAATGGCAGACGGATCGAAAGCCAGGCGACTGAGGCCCGATCAATCGCGCCCTGCCCGGGCGTCCTTCATTGACTTTCGCCTTCCCGCGCGATAGGCAATAGGCTTTGATGGGCGCGCCCGCCGAGCCCCTTTGGACAGCCCACGAGGGCAGCGGGCGACCGCAATTTCGCAACTATTCGCAAGCAGAGGTTATCGCATCATGTCATCGGTAAAAAATATCGCCATCCTTGGCGCGGGAGGGCTGGGCCGGGCAGCGGCGCAGCTCCTGGATCAAAAAGAAGAATTTCGCCTCGTCGCCATTTGCGATCACGAGGGATACGCATACTGCCCGGCGGGGCTCAGCTCGAGGATCTTCGACGACATCCCTGTCATGACGACCGTCGGCACGCTCTCCGAATTCGGCGCGCGAAGCGACGATCCGATTGGCGAGATCATCGAATTGGGCGCCGCCATCGACGGCATCTTCCTCGCCCTGCCCAACCTGCCGAGCGAATTTATCCCCTCGATCGTCAAGCGATTCGCCGACGCCGGGTGGTCCGGCGCGATGACCGACGCTCTGAAGCGAACCTCCGCCGTCAAGCTGATGATGGAACTGGACGGCGATCTCAAGGCATCGGGAATCTCATACGTCACGGGCGCGGGTTGCACGCCGGGCCTGCTTTCCGCAGCCGCCGCTCTGGCCGCGCAATCGTTCGTTGAAGTGACGGACGTGGAGATTTACTTCGGCGTCGGCATCGCGAACTGGGAATCCTATCGCGCGACGATTCGTGAAGACATCGCCCACATGGATGGCTTCGACGTCGCCAAAGCGAAGGCCATGACGAACGACGAGGTCGCGGCCGAGCTGGATCGACGCGGCGGGAAGCTGGAGCTGGTCGATATGGAACACGCCGACGACATCATGCTCGAATTGGCCGGCGTCGTCGACGCGTCCAAGGTTCGGGTCGGCGGCATTGTCGATACGTGGAACGCAAAGAAGCCGGTAAGCACGCGCGTGACCGTCACCGGCCGAACGTTCGATGGCGCGACCAGCACGAATACGTTCACGCTCGGCGACGAAACGAGCATGGCGGCCAACGTCAACGGCACGGCGTTCGGATACTTGAAGACGGCCATGTGGCTGGGCGGCCTGGGCGCGGGCGGCGTCTTCACAGCGGCCGATCTCATGCCAAGGTTTGTTAAATAATATGGCCTCTTACCTTGTGACCGGGGGGGCCGGTTTCATCGGATCCAACCTGGTCGAGCGGCTGCTTGAGCTCGGCGAGAGCGTGCGCGTCGTCGATAACCTCTCGACTGGACGGCGCGAGAATATCGCCCCCTGGATCGACGACATTGATTTCATCGAAGGCGACCTGCGCGACGCGATGGTCTGCGCCAAGGCCGTGCGCGACGTGGATTACGTCCTGCACCAGGCCGCGCTGCCTTCGGTGCCGCGATCGATCGAGGATCCGGTCGGCACAAGCGAGCTTAATCTTTTCAGCACGATTCAATTGCTCAACGCGGCCGCCAAAGCCGATGTCCGCCGCGTTGTCTACGCCGCTTCGTCTTCCGCATACGGCGATCAGCCGGTCGAGGTCAAGCACGAGGGCCTGATGCCCGAGCCGATGTCGCCCTATGCGTGCGCGAAGCTTGCGGGCGAACATTACTGCGCGGCATTCACGCGTTCGTTCGGTCTCTCGACCGTCGCCATCCGCTACTTCAACGTATTCGGTCCGCGCCAGGACCCGAACTCGGCATACAGCGCGGTGATCCCGCTGTTCGTCACGGCGATCCTGAACGGCAAACCGCCGACGGTCTATGGCGATGGCAAACAAACGCGCGATTTCACATTCGTGCGCAATGTTGTCAATGCGAACATGCTCGCGGCGACGTGCGAGAACGAGGATGCGAACGGCCAGGTTGTCAACGTCGCATGCGGCGGAAGCTTCTCCCTGCTCGACCTGATCGTGCAGATCAATGCGGTTCTGGGCACAAAGATCGAACCCGAGTTCGCCCCTGCGCGCGTCGGTGACGTGATGCACTCCCTCGCCGACATCGCACGCGCGAAAGAGCTGTTGGGTTACGAGGTCGAAGTGGACTTCGCCGAAGGCCTCGATCGCACGATCAATTATTACAAGATGCAGATGGCGCAGACGGTTTCGTAGTTGCGCGGATCGCGGCGACCGGTTACCAAACGTAAATCTTCGTTTTACTCGTACAGCAAGCATGCGGTGCAGTGGCCCGGTGCGTATTCGTTCAGCTCCGGCACACGCGTCGAGCAATCGGGCCTGGCCTCGGGGCAGCGCGGATGGAAGGGGCAACCCGATGGCGGATTGACCGGACTCGGCACGTCGCCCTCGAGCGTCGGTTTCTCCGCGATATTCTCGGGGTCCATGCGCGGGATCGAAGCCAGAAGAGCCCGCGTGTAGGGATGCATCGCTCCACCGAAGATGGCTTCGCGCGTGCCGATCTCGACGATCCGGCCCAGATA
>JAJFLK010000087.1 GCA_021772735.1 Candidatus Sumerlaeota bacterium
TGCATGCGTCTGCTCCCGTGTTCGAGCGCTTCGGCGAGCAACGCCAGGCCCTTGCGCGGGATCGAAAGCGAAGCCGAGCTGACCAACGCAACGGGCACGCCATCGACCGGAAGGCCCAACCGGCCCCGCGCCTCCTGGCTCACGCCCGGCTTGAATTGATCCAAGTTGAGCCCGTTCGGAATGCAATGGGTCTGGATCGCCCCGCGCGTCATCGATTCGGCAAGCCCGGCCAGCCATCGCGATGGCGCAACGTGAGCCAGCGGCGGCGAGGCCGCGTAAAACTCCCGCCTGCGCTCGTGCGCGGCGGCAATCTGCCCGGCCGGCAGCGTTGGATATTCGCCCACCTCGGGGCATGCCGAATCGCACGCGGTCTGGAATTTCATGCAACCCATCGAGCACGCGCAGCTCCCCGTGATCGGCCACATATCGTGCAGCGTCCACACCACCGGCGCGTGCCGCACGCACTCTTGAACAACCTCGATATCCCATCGCGCGCCGTGGATGTTATGAATGTTAATCACGTCCGGTTGGACATCGGCCAGTGTCTGACGGAACTCATTAACCCACATGCGCTGGGCGCGCCGCCGCCACCAATCGGCGCGGACAACCGCCGCCACACGGCCCAGCGGCTCAGGCCGCAGCGCGATCGGGCGGACCTCATCGTAAGATTCTGCCGCGGGATCGAATCGCTTGCGATGCAGGCGCACGACCCGATGACCCTGGCGCCGCAAACCCACGGATAGCCGGGTCGCCGCGATCGCCGCGCCGCCCTTTGAGCCTTCGTCGGTGATGACCGCGATCTTCATTTTCGATCCGGAGTCGAATGTGGTGTCGGGGTCGGTGTCGCCGATTCCAGAGATCCCATGGGCTCACCGCCCTCAGTAAAAGAAAGCGGCCGGGCCTCGCACAGCCCTCTCTCGACCAGCATGCTCGCCGGATTCACGTTGTAAATCGGGCAACCCGCCTCCAGGCACGATTCCCAAATAAAAGGCCATTTCTCCAAAATGCCCGGAATGGATTCATATTGGAGCACCGTGGGGTGGGCCGCCTCGCGCTCGCCGATCGCACGCCACTTGTCGTGCAGGGAAGCATCGCGAGCCATCTCTTCCTCGTAGAACGACTCGGGCGTGTTCATATCCACGCCGAGCAGATAGATCGGCCGGCCCGGATTCAAGATACAAATCAGGTTGAGAAGGATCGAGAGCGAGCCGCGATAGAAATAAAGCTGCTCCTCGAACGACCGAGCCCAGACCATCGGCTCGAAGTTGTGCGTCGAGGCGGCGAAGAAGTTCGGAGTTGGATCGAACTCCAGATAGCGCCCGCGCCACCCGCCGTTGTGGATGAGGCGTGCGCGAAGCACGAGATCGAAATATCGAGCGGCCGGCCCGACGTTGATGTAATCGCGGTAATAGCGATGAAGGTGGAACCGGGGTGGGCGACGCAACTCGCGGCTGCGAGCCAGCGAGCGCGCGAGAACCTCATAAGCCGGGTAATGCGTATCGGCGAGGAAGGTGTGCGAGGGCTCGACGCCGATCTTGTCCCAGAAGAGCAGATACTTGTTCATCGCGAACACAAACGGCTCGCGGGTCAGGCGCGTGCGCTCCTCGGAAGTCAGATCGAGCAAACTCGGCCCGGAACCCAGGACGTAACTCGCGCTGCCGGGCCCCACGGTTTCTCGCGGCGCCGCGCCCCCGTTCGGGCTTCGGTCAGTCAGCGACATACTTCAATTTTTCGCGTTGAACTGCTTCGACGGGCAGGATCTCTTTGGATTTATAATTCATCGAAAGCGAGACGGCGTGCAGATCGCGCACCAGCTTGCCCAGGCCCTGCGGCTCGAGGCTCGCCGCGTGGTCCGTGCCCTTCCATGTCCGGTCCAACGTGAAGTGCCGTTCGATAACCGAGGCTCCCAGCATGACCGCCGCGATATCGATGGCAATCCCATTGTGATGACCCGAAAAACCGATGGCCTTGATGCGCCCCTCATAACGCTCGCCCAATCGCTTGATCTCCAGAACGCAGACGTCAGCGGGCGCGACGGGATAACCCGACGTGCATGAATAGAGAACAAGTCGCTCGGGACAATCGGCGAAAAGATCGACCACCCGATCGATCTCGGCCACGGTGCTCATGCCGACGCTTGCATGAACCTCGCCGCCATAGCCATCGCGCAGAAATTCGAGCATCTTGATATGGTTATTATATGCGCTGGGGATCTTGAGAACCTTCGGCTCGAGCGACGCCGCCTCGCGCGCGCTCGTCATGTCCCAGACGCTGGTCGTGTAATCAATGCCGTGATCCTCGGCATACGCCTTGAGCTCGGCATGAACGGCGATGGGGAACTCCAGAGCCTCGCGATGCTCGCCATAAGTCGCGCCGTAGCTATGCGGATTGTCATACGGCGAGGCGTATTTCTCCGCCGTCAGTGATTCACGCGGATTGCGCTTCTGAAACTTGGCGAACTTTGCCCCGCACGTCTTGGCGACGACGATCAGCTCGCGAGCCGTGCTCACATCGCCGCGATGATTGCAACCGATCTCGGCGATCATGATCGGCTCTTCAAGCTCGGGCTTCGTGGATTTGGAGTCGTCGGTCATTGCTATGATTTCTGCTTCTCGGCGTCCGCGCCGGCGTCTGTCTGCGATTTGGGAGACGGGCAGCGATCGGTATCGAACATGTGATTTGAAAGATCGCGCACCGCCCCATTGCCGCCGGGCCGCACGGAGATGAATCGCGCCGCCTCGCGCACGGCGGCCTCGGCATCGACCGGGCATGCGCCCAGCCCGGCGGCGCGGACGCACTCGATATCCGCCAGGTCGTCGCCCATGTATGCGACTTCATCCCATTCAAGCCCCAACTCGCGCCGCCAGCCGTCCAGCACGGGTAGCTTATCGCTGCATCCCAGCTCAAGGCGATCAATGCCCAGTTTCCTCGCTCGCGCCGGTGTGAATCCAGTACTTTCACCCGTGATCAAACCGACTTTGACGCCCACGCGCATCAGGCGCGCGATCCCCTCGCCGTCGCGCGTGCTGAATCGCTTGAGCCGCTCGCCCTGCTCGTCGTAATAGAATCCCGAATCGTTGAGCACGCCATCGACGTCGAGCGCGAGCAGCCGGATCGGCTTGCCGGGCGGGGTGTATCCGTGCCGCCGGGCGAGCGCTTCGAGGATCGTCCAGTCCTCGGGCTCATCGACCTCAAACGAGGTGTGCGCCGGCATCTCAAAAACGCACACCTTGCCGCCAAGCCGGCACTTCTCGCCTTCGAGCAGCGCCTTGCGCGTGAAGTAGAACGCGCCGTTCTCGACGAGCTCGCCTTCCCAATCCTGCCGCCTCGGCCTTGCGGCGGGGTCGTAATTAAGAGCCTCGCCGCCATCCGCACTGGCGGACCAGCGGAACCGCATCTGCCGAGTCACGGTGACCAGCGAATCGGCCTCTTCGGCAAGGAATTGGGCGCGCGCCTGGGCGAAATCCTCAGGCCGAGTCAGCGGCGATGTTGCTTGGACGAGAGCCAATACGTCAAATTCCGTGTGCGCCGCCGCGAAGTCGAGCATCGCCGATTCGCTCGATGCCGTCTCGGTCGCGGTCTCCGGCGTGCGGCGATGAACCTCGGCTCCGGCACGGCGCGCGATCTGATCGATGTCGTCATTATCGGTCGAAACCCAGACCGAATCGAAAACGCCACTGTCCAGAGCCGCGCGGATCGCCCAATCGCATAACGCGCGGCCCGCCAGCGGACGGATGTTCTTGCCCGGGATCGACGTCGAACCGGCGCGCAGAGGAATCAGCGCGACGAAGCGGAGAGAATTGTCACACGAATCAGACATGGGGGGCGAATCGGACACGGTCACTTGGTTTGCACGATGCGTTGCAGTCGTCGCAGCCTTCGCAGTCGGTCTTCACGAAGCCTGGTTGCGGAACAGGAAATATTCGTAATGGGCGATCTTCCCGTTCGGTTCGCGGTCCAGATCCCTCTCCGAGGCCACGACCGTCAATCCGGCATAGGCCGCCTGCGCCGCAAATTCTCCGGCCCCAAACGATGTCATGAAGATGACGTTGTCGAAATAGTTTTCCGTCTTCTGCTTCAATTGATCCGAGCCGTCGTCATAGCGCACCTGGATGAACGCATACCCGCCCGGCGCGAGCAACCGCCCCATGATCTTGAGCACATCGAGCGAGTATTGCCGGGATGGGAAATGTTGGAACACGGCCGTGGATAGAATGAACCCCAGCGAATCCTCGGGCACTTTGCCGTCAACCTGCTCGGGCTGCGACGA
This sequence comes from Candidatus Sumerlaeota bacterium, assembly GCA_021772735.1. Lineage (GTDB taxonomy): Bacteria > Sumerlaeota > Sumerlaeia > MVZB01 > JAJFLK01 > JAJFLK01. Next base: position 4,271 of record JAJFLK010000087.1, read on the forward strand.
ATCAATCAGCACCGGGACGAAGTTCTTAAACCCGAAGGCCTCCATCTGCGCGACGCACTCTTCGATGTTAGCCTCCGAGATATCCACGCCATAAACGCGGTCCAGGCTTGCGCAAAGCAACCGCGAATTCGCCCCGCCGCCCGGGCCCCATTCCAGGGCGTTGCGAGAAGGCAGAGCGGCGATGAATTCCTCAAAGCCTTCGGTTGAGCCGCTCTGACTGACTCGATCAATCCCAGCGTCCGCGTCGCCGGGCTGGCCGCTCGTGCCGGTTTCGGATCGACTCGCATCGGCCAGCCGCCCGACGAGCCCCATGTGAAACTCGCCCAGTTCGAGCCACTCGCGCTCGGCCCAACGCCCCTGACCGCGCCAGTGCGAGAGATCGCGCACGACGTCCTCGCCCGAACTGCGCGCCCAATACAGGCCTGCGTCGCGCTTCACATCGCCGGTCGGGCGAACGCCGGACGCCGGTCCGCCAGCAATCTTGCGGCCCGGGATCAATGGTCTCAGAAGCTTTTTCAACGTGTTCAACATTCCGCTTGCTCCCACTCGGGGATCAATCGTGCCCGTGTCCGCCCGGGGTCGGCGCAAAAACCGGCACCGTCATCGGCTTGCCGCTCTCCATGATAAAGAGCGCGATGGCTTTGGCGCGCTCGGTGTCGCTTGTGTTGCGGAACTCGCCGTGGACGGCATTGGGTGGCTCATACCACGTCTGGCCGGCTTTGTAGGCGATGGACTCGCCGTCCTCGCCGACGCGCGAGGCGATCTCGCCCGCGACGACGTAAACGAACACATGCGCATCATGGCGATGCGAACCCGAGCTCGACGCGGGGTCCAGATCGAGTTCCTGCATTCGGACCACATATCCCTCGATGTCGGTCAATTCCTGCTCGATTAGCGTTTCGGCCTTGAGCCTCGCTTTGCTCGCCCGCTGCCGACCTTGCGCCATCGACTGCGTGGCCACGCCTCCGAGCGCCATTCCCAGGCCCATCGCCGCCAGCGCGATGAGCGTTACCCGGCCTCGATTCTCGATCTTCATGTTGATTCCCTCCGTCCTCTTGATGAGCGAACGTGCGCCCTATTATTTGACAGGACGCTATCGTTCTATTTATCACTGTCGTCCCCGGATAGCCGAAGCCGGATTGCATGATATCTGCGCGAGATCAGACCGTCCAGAGCCTGCAATTTCTTGACCGCCGCCCGGGGAAGAACCCACTTGACGAAGCCACCGCTGATTACGCGCGCCATCGTGCCGATTCGCTGGATCAATGCCCATGCTTTCAGATGCACCGGCAGCGCCCGGAACCACTGACGGGCTCGCGCGCGGTGGATCGCCTCGGG
>JAJFLK010000088.1 GCA_021772735.1 Candidatus Sumerlaeota bacterium
GATCCCTCCTCCTTGCCACGAGTCAAAATGCTACGAAAAACTCGCATTCATTTCGGACCAGAAAACGGGGTTCAGACCAGTTTGGGCTGTATTGTTCTTCGGGGGGCGGAGCGAGCCGACAGGCGAAGCGACGCCCCCTTCCTCCATCATGGCCGCGAATTCGTCGGGCGTCAGGTAGCCCAGCGAGCTGTGCGGCCTCTCCCCATTGTAATGCTCCCGCCAGGCTTCCACGATCACCTGGGCCTCTCGTCCACGGTTGAACACCTCCATGTTTAAGCATTCGTCGCGCAGCTTGTCATGGGAACTCTCCCACGGCGAACTGCTCGGCCTCATCGGTTCCCGACCGGCGACGAACCGCGCTGAACTGTATCGACGTTGCCGAAGCCGGCTTTCGCCCGATGCTCTTCGGTTTTGGGACGCACGGAGCGACCTGATCGACCGAGGGATTGGAGCCGCGGGAAAGTTCGAGGCGTACTTCCGCACTTTCCGGCGGCGCATCATGCCGCTCATCCATTCCAAAAAGAAGATCGCGCAATTGTTCGAGACCAGGACCGAGGCACAGAGAACGGAGTTTTACGAGACGCATTGGAATACGCTCCGGTGGAATCTGCTTTTCAGGGTGTTCTTTTCGCGCCGGATGATGGCGAGGCTGGGGCGCGATCCAAGCTTTTTCCGTTACGTCGAGGGGAGCGTTGCCGAGAGGATTCTCGGCCGGGCGCGCCACGCACTAACAGTGCTCGATCCGATCGAAAATCCTTACCTCCAATGGATCCTCACTGAAGAACATCCGCATGCTTTGCCCTTCGCCTTGAGGCCGGAAAACTTCGAGCCGATTCGAGATAACCTGGATCGGCTGGAATGGCGGCGTCAATCGCTCGAAGATTACCTGGCCGAGGCCGGCGAGGAGGCCGTTGACGGCTTCAACCTGAGCGATATTTTCGAATACATGTCCGAAGAGAATTATACGCTGCTGTTGGAAAAACTGATCCGCGCCGGACGTCCGGGCGCGCGGCTTGCATACTGGAATATGCTCGTGCCGCGCCGGCGACCCGAGAGCCTGGCAGATCTGTTACGCCCACTCGGTGAGCTGGCGGCCGACCTGCACCTGAGAGACAGGGCTTTCTTCTATAGCGCGTTCGTCGTCGAGGAGATCCTTTGATGGCCCTGGGATTGAAAATGGCGATGGTGCTCGGGGTGCTCGGCGCGCTGATCGGTGCGCTGCAACTATGGAAGAAGTTCGGATCGCCACACCCGGAGCTCGTGCGCAAGGTGCTCCATATGGGGATGGGGCTGGTCACCCTCAGTTTCCCCTGGCTCTTCGACTCCCCCTGGCCGGCGATCGTGCTGGCGAGCCTGGCTGCGGGCGGGATGCTGACGCTGCGAATCTCGGCTCGCCTGAAGTCCACCGTCGGCGGGGTCATCCATAGCGTCTCGCGCGATTCCTACGGAGAGATTTACTTCCCGCTATCGGTCGCTGCGGTGTTCTTTCTGTCCCGAGGCGATCCCATTCTGTTTTGCGTACCGGTCCTTATCCTCGGCCTGGCCGATGCGCTCGCGGCTTTAATCGGCGTTCGATACGGCATGGTCAAGTTCGCCACTTCGGACGGATACAAAAGCGTCGAGGGTTCGTTGGCTTTCTTCACCGTCGCGTTCTTGAGCGTCCATGTTTCCCTGCTGCTTTTCTCCGAGATCGGGCGCGCCGAATCGCTGCTGATCGGTCTGATCCTCGGGCTATTAGTCATGATGCTGGAGGCGATTGCGTGGCGCGGATTGGACAACCTGTTCATTCCCGTTGGGGCGTTCCTGCTTCTCGATACGTATTTGCCATTGGACTCGCGAGCACTGGCCGTGCGGCTCGTCGTTTGCCTCGTGCTGATCGGCTTCGTCATTGTCTGGCGGCGGCAATCAACCCTGCGCGGCAACGCACTGCTCGCCGCAGCTCTGTTTGGTTACGTCGCCTGGGCGCTCGGCGGGTGGGAGTGGCTCCTGCCCGGGCTCGTCTTGTTCATAAGTTATCCGCTTATTTCGCCAAAGAACGAGACCAACACGCGGAGGATTCACGACCTCCCGGCCGTCTCAAGCGTGATCAGCGGCGGCATGCTCTGGCTGGCGATTGCCACGGCCTTCGAGCGTCCCGAACTGATCTACATTTACTGCCTGACGTTCGCCGGCCATCTGGCGATCATGGGCCTCGCCCGGATGAAGCATGATTTCCCGCGCGCGACGCACGCTGGTCTGCTGACGCGGTGCGTGCTGACGGGATGGCTGGTCCTTTTCGTGCCGTTCGTCGTGATAACGGGCCTCAGCCGTCAGACCCCGACGCTTGCCGCAGGCGCACTGATCGTCGTCATGGTCGCGGCGGGCCTGTTCTTCCGCTTTCAGCCGAACTTGGATAATTGCCCGAGGGATCAGCGCCGCTGGGTTCTTCAGTCCGTCAGTGCGACAGCGGCCTCGGTGCTTGGACTCATCCCGCTCTACATCTTCAAGGTCTAACCCATGCTGCGAATCATCTCTCAGACAACTCCCGATCTCCTGCAGGCCACGGCCGCAGTCCGAGGCTTCAAGCGGCTGGACCCGAAACGGCTCGCAGCCGATGGGGCCGACGATCACCGGCTTGCAATCAATGAGAACGATGAAATCGTCGCGCATTGCTCGCTTTGGTGGCGCGAGACTCCGACCATGCCCGGCCATCGGGTAGGATTGATAGGTCATTACGCGGCCCATCACGCCGAAGCCGGCGCGCTGCTTCTCGATGATGCCTGCGCGGAGCTTTGCGCGCGTGAGGCCGACATGGTCATTGGCCCAATGGACGGCAGCACGTGGCGCCGGTATCGCTTTATCACCGAGCGAGGCGACGAGCCGCCCTTCTTTCTTGAGCCGGATAATTGCGACGAATGGCCGGAGCAATTCCGCGCCGCCGGCTTCGAATCGTTGGCCGAATATACTTCGGCACTCGGCGCGAACCTGGAGATCGACGATGAAGCGACCGGCAAATGGGAACGCAAGGCCCGGGACGCGGGCGTATCGATTCGCACTCTCGACGCCGACAATTTCGACAGTGAACTCAAGCATCTTTACTGCGCGGTGGCCGAATCTTTTGAGCGCAACTTCCTCTATACACCCATCAGGGAAGCTGAGTTTGTCGCGCAGTACAGACAGGTCGAGCCCTTCGTCCGGCCCGAATTGGTTCTGCTCGCCGAGCGCGAGGGCCGGCTTGTCGGATTCATCTTCGGCGTGCCCGACATGGCGCAGGCGCAGCGCGGCGATACGATGGATACGTTCATCGTTAAGACTTTGGGCGTGGTTCCGAGCGTCAGAGGGCTCGGGCTGGGTAACCTGCTCGTGGCGCGCTGCCAGGCCAATGCGCGCGAACTCGGCTTCAAGCGCGTCATTCATGCGCTCATGATCGACGCCAACGTCTCGCGGAATATATCGAGCCACTACGCGCGGACGATTCGCCGGTACACTCTTTACTCCAGGAAACTTGCGCGATGAATATCGTTCACATTCTGGCCCGGCACGTTCGCGAACGCCCCGGCAGCGCGGCGATCATCGATGTGCGCGACGGACAGACGCGCGAGCGAACTTTCGCCGAACTCCAATCTCGCGTTCGGAGCGGCGCGGCGTTCCTTCGTTCATGCGGATTGCAGCCCGGCGATTCCGTCCTCGTCTTCGTGCCGATGTCGGCCGAGTTGTATGAGATTCTTCTGGGAATTTTTCAGGCCGGATTGGTCGCGATGTTTTTGGACCCTTCGGCCGGAAGAGATCACATCGAGAACTGTTGCGCGTTGAGGGCGCCCAAGGCGTTCATCGGCGGCCCGAAGGCGCATCTGCTGCGCTTCGTCTCGCCGGCCCTGCGCCGGATTCCCAGGAAATTCAGCGCCGGAACCTGGCTGCCCGGAGCGACAGCGTGGGGCCGCTCCGCGCAGATGCCGCCGGATGAAGAAGCCTTCGAAGCCCAGGCAGATACGCCGGCGCTCCTGACGTTTACGAGCGGAAGCACGGGCCTTCCCAAGGCGACCGTGCGCACTCATGGATTCCTGATGGCGCAGCACAGAGTGCTCGAAGCGACTTTGATGGCCGAAGCCGGCAACGTGGATCTGACCACACTGCCGATTTTTGTGCTTTCCAATTTGGCTTCGGGCGTCACAAGCCTGATCCCGGATGCCGATCTCCGCGCTCCTGGATCGATCGATCCCGGTCCCGTCATGGCGCAGATCGAGACCCATCAGCCCGCGAGCACGGCCGCCGCGCCCGCCTTCATGGAACGGATCGTCGAGCACTGCCGGCGTGAAGGACAGACGCTCGCTCACATCGAAAAAA
>JAJFLK010000089.1 GCA_021772735.1 Candidatus Sumerlaeota bacterium
CAAAGGCGAGAGGCTCTTCGTCGGCTTCATTTTCAACAGGCCTCGCTTCTATGGAATTAATCGGGCCTTTGGGCCCGTCCCATTCTACTCCACTACGTAGCTGAAGCAAGATGCGCCCGATGGACTGCTCCGAGTTGGTGCATATCTTTCTCTGGGAGAAGGATCCCGAGGCCGCCTGGCGCGAAGCGAATGCGGGCGGCTGCGACGAGTACCTTTGGACGCAACTCGCCGCTGAACGGGAACGGGAGCATCCCGAGGACGCACTGCCGATCTATCGGCGTCAGATCGAGCCGACGCTGTCCCACACGAATAACGAAGCCTATAGGCAAGCTGTTGAGCTGCTTCGTAAGATTCACGCGCTTATGAAACGGATCGATCAACTGGCTGACTTCGAGACGTATCTGGAGTCGGTTCGAGGGGCAAATAAGCGGAAACGCAATTTTGTAAAGATGCTGGATCGAGCAAAATGGTAGCGTGCCGCGCCACGTTCCATTCCACGCCAAAGACTCAAGATCAACAATCCGCAGACGAAACCATTGCGTGTCTAACGTCAAAAGAAGTAGGCCAGGCTTACTCCAACTAACCCAAACGCTTTGAACGCCCAAGACACGCTGGCAACACGCTCAGCACACGCTGAGGACACGCTGGGCACACGCCCCAGATCGCGATACTTGCGCGCCGTCTTCTCGTCCATGCCGGCCTTGGCGGCCGCTCTCGCCAGCGTCTTCTCGGTTTTCATCAGCTTCATCAACCTCCTGACCTGCGTGTCTGTGACCATCCAAACCTCCTTGCAAGAAGCATTTGGACAGCCTAACGACCCTCAGAATCTCGGGAATTCTAATTGTCGTTGGCCGGGAAATGTGACTGTCGCTGATCACACGCATTACAACGCCGGCGTCGGGCGCTCGCCCCAGCTATTCGCTCATGCGCGACCGACTGGATTCTCCACGGCGGGGCGCGTAGAATCATTGGGTGTCGCGCATCGCGCGGAGAGGAGGACCCCGGCCATGAGCACACTTCGGATCGACATTCCCCATGAGGCCGTCGCGGAATTCTGCCAGCGGAACGGCATCCGCCGGCTCGCCCTTTTCGGCTCCGTGCTGCGCAACGACTTTACGCCCGATAGCGACGTGGACTTTCTGGTGGAATACGCGCCGGAGGCCACGGTCGGTCTCTTCGACCTCGTGGGGATGGAACTCGAACTCAGCGAAATCCTGGGCAGAAAAGCCGACCTGAACACGGCCGGGTGCCTCAGCCTGTATTTCGTGGATGAAGTCCTTCGCGAGGCGGTGCCCATCTATGTCGCGGCATGAGGATCTGGTGAGGCTCAAACACATGCGCGACTACGCACGGGAGGCCGTGGATTTGGCGGAGGGGTTGACGCTCGAATCCTTTAAGGCCGACCGAATGGCGCAACTCGCCTTGATTCACCTTGTGGAGATCGTCGGCGAAGCCGCGAGCCGGGTTTCCCCCGAGACCCGGTCCGCCGTCCCCGATGTCCCATGGGCTAAGGTCATCGGAACCCGCCACCGGATTGTCCACGGTTACGACAGGATCGATCTGTCCCTGCTTTGGGATACCCTTCGGACCAATCTCCCGCAACTCATCGCTCAGCTGGAGCCGGCCATCGCGCGTTTTGAGGCCGAGCGCAAGCCATGAGCCGACCGCCCCGCCTCGAACTGACGTGGATCGGCAAGGAGAACCGGCCGAAGCTGGAGCCGAGGATTCTACTTGAGGATCCGGAGAAGTCGTATCATGCCGCGCACCGGGTGAAATGCAGCCGCGAAGAATTGGGCCGCGAAGAGGCGCAAAAGGCGCATAAGGGGAAGTCAGGTTCTGCGTCTTCTGCGCTTCTTGGCGGCGATGATGTCGGCGATCTTTTCGACAACCGACTCATCTTCGGTGACAACCTGCTCGCGCTCAAAGCGCTCGAAGCCGAGTTCACCGGCAAGGTCAAGTGCATCTATATCGACCCGCCTTACAACACGGGCTCTGCGTTCACACACTACGACGACGGCATCGAGCACTCAATCTGGCTATCGCTTATGCGGGATAGATTGGAAATCCTTCGACGGCTTCTGAGCGAAGATGGGTCGATTTGGGTGAATATCGACGATAATGAGGGCCATTATTTGAAGGTACTTATGGACGAACTCTATGGGAGGAATAATTTCGTCACGACGTTTATCTGGCAGAAGGTGGATAGTCCAAACGATAACAAAGTCCCCATCACACCCGACCACGACTTTCTTATCTGCTTCGCAAAAGATAAGGCCTCCGTGCAGTTCAAGCAAAAGGAAGATGCATCTCTGCTCGATGCCTACCGGAGTGACGATGTTGAGCCGCGACTGCATCGGGATCGCCTTCTAAAGAAGAATGGGAAGAACAGTTTAAGAGCAGATAGACCCTCGATGTTTTTTCCGATCAAGGGGCCAGATGACGAAGACGTCTGGCCGATCCACGATGACGGGAGAGAGGCACGCTGGGCCCTTGGCAAGGCAAGCGTCCACAGGCTCGTCGAGGCAAACGATATTGTCTGGAAGAATCGAGGATCGAACGGGGAAGCAAAGTGGGTTCCCTATACACGCGAGTTCGCCCCCGAGAACCCGACCCGGCCTCATCCCACAATCTGGACTGACTGCTTGACGACCCGCCAGGCGAAGGCGCATCAAAAGCAATTCCTGCCTGCTGGCGTTGAGCCATTTGATACCCCAAAGACTGAAGAGTTGTTGTCTCGCGTTCTGGCGATGAGCACCAACCCCGGCGACCTGGTTCTTGATTCATTCGCTGGCTCAGGCACAACCGGAGCCGTGGAGCAGAAGATGGGTCGGCGGTGGATCATGGTCGAGCTTGGCGACCATTGCCATACGCACATCATCCCGCGAATGAAGAAAGTCGTCGATGGCGAGGACCCAGGCGGCGTGACGAAGGCCGTCGATTGGAACGGCGGTGGCGGGTTCCGCTGCTACCGAATCGCGCCTTCGCTGATCGAGAAAGACAAGTTCGATAACCCGGTCATCAGCAAACAGTTCAACCCGGCGATGCTGGCCGAGGCGTTGTGCAAAATGATGGGTTACCGATATGCGCCGGACGACGAACATTACTGGATGCACGGCCAATCGACCGAATCGGACTTCATCTACGTCACGACTCAATCGCTGACGCGCGAGCAGCTGGCCAAGCTTTCGGACGACGTCGGCGAGGGGCGCAGCTTACTGGTCTGCTGCGCCTCGTTCCGGACCAGGAGCAACGCCTTTGAGAACCTGACGATCAGGAAGATCCCCAAGGCCGTGCTGGCGCGATGCGAATGGGGCAAGGACGATTACAGCCTCCAGATCGCCGAGCTCCCCCCTGCTCCCCCTCCCCAAGAGCCCGAGCCGAAGAAAGAGACGGGCGCGAAACGCCCTCGTGGGCGCAAGGAGCGCAAAGAAGCACTCACGTTCTTTGGCATGGAGGAGGATGAGTGAGCGAGACGCCGCCCCAGGGCGAGATCATCCTCTACCAGACCGACGACGGCCGAACCCGCGTGGAATGCCGGTTTGAAGAGGAGAGCCTCTGGCTCAGTCAACGGCTGATCTCGGAACTCTTTGACAAGGATGTGCGAACGATCAATGAGCACCTCCAGAACATCTATGCCGAGGGAGAACAAATCCCGGAGGCAACTATCCGGAAATTCCGGATAGTTCAGATCGAGGGAACACGCGAGGTCACGCGGCTCGTCGAGCACTACAACCTTGAGACCATTCTGGCGGTTGGCTACCGGGTGCGCTCGGCGCGCGGCACGGCGTTCCGTCAATGGGCCACGGCGCGCCTGGCCGAGTATTTGGTCAAAGGGTTTGCGCTGGACGACGAGCGGCTGAAGAATCCGCCGGGGCCGGGCGTGCCGGATTATTTCGACGAGATGCTGGAACGCATCCGCGACATCCGCTCCAGCGAGCGGCGGATGTATCTGCAGGTGCGCAACATCCTCGCGCTGGCGGCGGATTACGATCCCAGCGACGAGGAGACACAGCAATTCTTCGGGATCGTACAGAACAAGCTCCACTTCGCGGCAACCGGCAAGACGGCACCTGAACTGATCTCCGAACGGGTCGACTCCTCAAAGGCCAACATGGGACTGACCAGCTGGAAAGGACGTATCGTCCGCAAAGGAGACGTAACCACCGCCAAGAACTACCTAGAGGTGAACGAGATAGACGACCTGAACCGCATCGTCACGATGTTCCTGGACTTTGCCGAAGATCAAGCGCGGCGGCGCAGGCAGGTGTTTATGCGGGATTGGAGAGAGAAGCTGGACGACTTCCTCCGATTCAACGAGCGGCGGGTTCTGGGCGATGCCGGGGGTGTTTCGCGGAAAGACGCGAACCGTCGGGCGCTCGGAGAATACGAACTCTACCATCGGCGACGTTTGGATGAAGCCGAAGCACAGGCGGAAGCGGATACGATGAAACAGCTTGAGAAACTGGCCAAGGAGCTTCCGAAACGCAAAGGCCACAGCAAGAAGGATGACGCCGGCGGGCGGGGCAAGAAATCATGAATCCTCACGTCAATGCCATCGCCAATCGCTTGAGTCTGCGCCAACCACAGCGCGATTCGCTCGAAATCCTGGACCGCGTTTGTGAGATCGTCGAGCTATCCAAAGCGCGGGATCTGCCCAAGATGCTTGAAGTCATCGGCAGTGAGTTCCCAACGGTTACGGACTTTGAACGGGATTTTCCTTCGCTCTGCTTCGCGCTGGCGACTGGGGTCGGCAAGACCCGTCTCATGGGCGCTTTTACCAGCTACCTGTATCGAGCGGAGGGCATTCGGCATTACTTCGTCCTTGCCCCAAACCTGACGATTTACAACGAACTGATCGCCGACTTCAAACCGGGCACGCCGAAATACGTCTTCCAGGGGATTGCCGAATTCGCCACTGACCCGCCGGTGATCGTAACCGGCGAGAACTACAAGAGCGCCAACAGTCATCATGGCGATATGTTCGACTTCCCCGGCATCGTCATTAACATATTCAATATCTCGAAGATCAATACGGAGGTCCGGGGCGGCAAAGCTCCCCGTATCAAACGGCTATCGGAGTACATCGGAGAGAGTTATTTCGAGTATCTTGCCTCTCTCGATGATCTTGTCTTGATGATGGATGAATCGCACCGCTACCGGGCTTCGGCGGGGGTGCGCGTTCTGAATGAGCTAAATCCGATTCTGGGTTTGGAATTGACCGCCACGCCTCAGATCGAGGGGGCGAGGCAAACGACCGCTTTCAAAAACGTGATCTATAGCTATCCCCTTTCCAGCGCACTCACTGATGGGTTCGTCAAAGAGCCGGCAGTCGCCACGCGGGAGAACTTTGATGTAAAGAACTACGACAAGGGCGGACTGGAGAAACTCAAGCTCGAAGATGGGGTCCGCATTCATGAGAACACCAAGGTCGAGTTGGACATCTACGCCCGGCAGAGTGAGCGGGAATTTGTCAAACCGTTCATGCTCGTCGTTGCTCAAGACACGCTGGCAACACGCTCAGCACACGCTGAGGACACTCTGGGCAAACATTCAGATATTGAACTCTTTTGATCTCACACTCGCGGTCATGGCACCCGCCTGCCTACTTGTTAAGTCATCCACCGAAGCCAGTCGGGCGCGATCGCTGCGCTTGTGTCAGTGAGCTATTTCGCTGAGCTCATCGTCCCGACCTGGAGCACGCCCTGGCTATCGGTGAAGGCAACATAGTCGAGGTTGCCTCCGGGCAGGGCGGTCGCAACGGAAGAATTCTTGCTCAACTGAAACGATCGTCCATCTTGCGCCATCTTGGCCGATATGACTCCGCCGGTTGTGTCGACATTGAGTCCCTTGGCCCGATTACCGCTATCGTCGTATATCCCGGCCCTGTTGTGTTGTTCTCCTTTGAACGAAACCATCTGGTTCTGTGTATCGACCAGGGCCGCGAAACCACCTTCGGAGACTGTCGCATCGATATAGGTTCTGTGTGATTCACCGAAACGGCCAGTATTCGGACCGTGGACCAGTTGCAACTCCAAGGTACCGTCAACGGAGATGATGCCCCCGGGCACTTTGAAGTGTTGCAATCCATTGGATTTGATTGTTTTGAGCACCTTGACGCGCACGCCTGTAATATCTGCGGGTCCGCGCCCCGTGGGGTCGATGGCATTGATAGTATCATTGCAGGCATAAGTGTAGAGATTGGCGTCTCCGCTGAAGAACATAGCGGGGTCTTTGGATATGAATCGCCCCAGTTCGGCGTCGTATTCGCGCTCGCCGAACTTTACCAGGCCGGTATCGGGGTCGTAGAGCCCACCGGCGAATCCGAAGGGCTGGAAGCCGGGGTTTGTATCGACCAAGACGTTGCCGAACGAATCATACTTCAGCCTCTGAGCCACGGCGCCGGTCGAGGCATCGACCACCAGGACCGGACTACCCACGTGATCGTGAACGAATCGATACGTGACGCCGCCGCGAGTCATGTACTCGGGCACGATCGTCTTTTTGCCGTAGAAGAACAGGCTGACCAGTTGATTGGCCCCGTCCAGTTCCGCGACGGGATTGAGCTCGTCGCGATAAAGCCAGCGCTTGTCCGCTGCAGCATTCAGATTGCGAGCGACACGACGCCCCAGGTGGTCGTAGATGTATTCGACGACGGCGCCGCCGGGCAGATCGACGCGGACAAGGCTGGCCGAGGAGTCCCACGCGTATTGCGTTATATTGCCTCCGTCGGTCCGGGTGTTCCGAGCCCCATTCGCATTCTGAGTCAGCAGGATCGAGCCATACGATACGGCTCGATCCTGCGCGTCGTAGGCGCCGGCGCCTTGGGCGGCGGTCGGGCCGGATGTCCGGCCCCCATTCGTTCCGTAGGTGTAGGCTTCAGCCTCCACGCTGTCGCGTTGAACGGTCTGAACGCGGCCTGCTGTATCGTAAGCGTAGTCGATGATCACGTCGGACACCGAAGGTTCGGAGATCGTCCGGCGTGTTATCCTCCCCAGCTTGTCTCGTTCGTATGCCTCCTTATAAAGAAGCGAAGCACTCAGGTTGGTCGTCTGCGCCGCCACCTCGCCGAAAGAATTAAGTTCAAGGACAGTCGTAAGGTTCGAAAGGGTCGTCCCGGTTAAAACGCCGGTATCGGGCGCGATCTGATACGTCAGCGTTCCCACGCTCGTGATCACGCCGTCGTTGTCGTAGGCATAATTAATAACGTTCCCAACGCCGTTGACCTGCTCTTGAGTGATCTGGAAATTATCGTTGAACACCCGCTTGAGAGACCCGGCGACCGGGCCGCTCCATGTGATTTTCGTTTCGAGGAATCCATCGTACTCGTGAGTCGAAGTGACACCCGAGGGCGAAAGGCCAGTCGCCAGGTTCCCGGTCGCGGGGTCATAGGTAAGGATGCTATCTCCCTCGGGGCGCGTCACTCTTTGAACCCGGTTCATGGAATCGTATTGGGTCTGAATGCTCGAGCCATCTGGAAGCGTCAGTTGCGTCGGAAGTCTATCGGCGTTGTATGTAATGGTCTGGGTCGGTGTGGTCAGGCCGACGTCTGGCGCGGTGTATGCGGTAATGAGACCCAAGGCGTTGTATGTGAATAAGTGCGGCGGCCGCCCGGGCGGAGTTACGGTCGTCATGTTGCCCGAAGCGTCATAACCGAGTTCCACGAATTCGCCATTCGTGAACGTCTGCCGGATAGGCCGCCGGACCGCGTCATATAGAAACGACTGCGTTCGCCCCGCAGCGTCCGTCCAGTTCATCACGTTTCCAGCCGCATCGTATTGAAATGCGACAGTGCGCGCCTCGGCTCCGCTTCCGGTGGTTCTCGATTCGACCCGTCCCCTGGAGTCATAGGCGTAGTCCGCGCTTGCCACACCGGCCATCTCCTCGCGCAGCGTGCGGCCCGAGGCATCCAGCGTCACGGTGCCCACACGATCTTCGGGGCTCGTAAAAACCATTTGCCGTGTCGCCGGCGTGTATGTCTTGCGGAAAATCCGACCGTTCATCACCGCCTCTTCGACGAGGGAATTGAAATCGAACAGATTCTGGACGGGCATGGGATCGGCGATTCTGGACAACTCGGTCACATGCCGCAGCCCGCTCGGCGTGACGATGCTGTGATCGGCCTCGATCGGCGCGCCGAGACCGAGGCGCGGATCGGCAGAGAGAAAGGAATCCCTTACCGTCCCGTCCCTCTCGGTTGTGATCGTCCGGACGGCGGTTATCTGGGAGCCTCGCGTGGTGCCGTCGGCAAATCTTACGGTCTCGGTTCGCCCCTCTCCGGCGGGCATCACTTCGAATTGGGTGACGAGGCCACCGGACGAGGTCTCAGTGATTCGAAAACCCGCGCCAAGCCCCTCGCGTACCAGGCCGATCCCAACGCCCTCAGGCCCCAAGGCGGACAGCGCATCACCATCGGCATCATAGGTAACGCTGAATGTTTCGAGCTGCGGCCCGATGATTGTCGTCAGCAGGCCGAGCGGAGCGTATTGAAATCTCGAAACGGCGCCGTCTGGCTTAGTTACCAACCCCAGGTAACCCTGAGGATTGAGCGTAAGTTCGGTGCGATGACCGAACGGCCCGACGATGGCAAGCGGCGCTCCGGAGCCATCGCGCTGAATCGCGGTCGCATTTCCGAAGGTGTCGGTTACACCAGTGAGCAGCCCGGCCGGATTGTAAGAGAACGAAAATTTCGTGGCGCCGGTTAGCGATTGAAGCGTTTCGATATGACGCCCCGACGAATCGAAATTGAAAATCTCGTCGCCTTCTTCGGAAGCAATGAGCACGTTTTCCGTTGGATCATCCGGAAGCGCCGGAATCACTCGCCGTAATTTGTTTCCGACGGTCGAATACATATAGAAACTTCGATCCGCTGCGGCAACAACTTCCAATGGGGTGATCTGTGCAGCTCGGGCGGGGGCGATGTCTTCGTCGCGCCTCAGATTGCCGGCTATGCTTCCGCCCGCAAGCACATTGATGATCCCGCCTACGGCGAATCGGCGAATGCCCTGCGATGAGGATGCAACATAAACTAGACCTTCGCTATCGACTGAGATTCCGCGAACGGATTGCAATTTTGCCTCGGTGGCGAGTCCGCCATTGCCCCCATTGGGAGGAAAGCCGATGACGCCGGCAATCACGCTGATATTGCCCGAAATATCCGCCATCCAAATGAAACTGCCATCGGCGATGAAGATGTTTCCTGCGGCGTCGGCCGCCATTCCGTCGACCCTTGAGATCTTCACGTCAGTTGAGGGCGCGGTGACGCCCGGGGCGGAAGCAATCGCCCCGCCCCCCGCGATCGTTTGGACGATCCCGACGGGATCGATGCGCCGAACGAGCTGGCCCAGGCCAGAATCCGTCGGATGCCGCTGGTGGAAGTAAACCGTGCCGTCCGAAAGGGCTACCAAATTGGGAAAACTATTGCCGATCGTTGAAGTGCGGATGGACTGCCCATCCGGTGTAAAGCCGGTTTGAGTCCCATCACCGGCGATCGTCTGCAGAAGTCCATCTGCATCGATCGTACGGATGCGAGCCGCGTTGGGTTCGAAATAATAGACGGTGCCGGTGGGGCCGACAGTGAGCTCAATAGGCGTATCGATGGGGCTGCCAAGTGCGGGGGCGCCATCAGCCGTAAATTGACGAACGCCAGCCACGCCGCCGATCGTCTGCATAATTCCATCAGGCGTGACCTTGCGAATCAGAGAATTGACGCCATCGGCGAAATAGAGCGTTCCATCGGGCGCTAGGCCTATGCCATCCCCGCTTCCGATCTTCGCTTGCAAGGCGGGAATTCCATCGCCAATGCCGTCCGGCGGATCGCCACCCCCGCCGACCGTCACAATCAGGTCGGTTGAGAGTGAATCGACGAGCAATCGGCGGCCATCGCCCCGAAAAAGGATGTTGTCCAGGCCGTCGTAAAAGTGATGGTCGCTTAAGGTCCACCCGCCGAAACCCATGTTCTCGAAAGTTCGATTCTCCAACTCGAACGTCTGGGTTCGCGATCTCGCAATAGGTTCGTCGACATTGATGCCGGTTTCGAATCCGGGAATGGGAGGCGTGCCGAAGGTGGTCTCGAAATCATCGGGCGCGACGTAGACGGCCGGGAAGAAGTAGCTGAGTTTAAGCTCTCCCTGAGCCCTGCCGAACACATCGCGTCCGTAACCGTCCAAGCCGTCCCAGAGGAATTCGAAATCCTGATCCGAGGCGATAGGAAAATCGAATTTCGACACCTCGCCGAGCAAGTCAATTCTCAGCTCGATCCGCTCGGCAGTACCGATAGTCCGATCGTCCGTGATCTCGATATCCAGTTTTCGGCTTGCCAGGTGTCCCCTGACTCGATCGTTCGTATAGACGAGCCTGAACGGAGTCCCCGGGATGGACACCTTCTCCGTGAACCTTTGGTTGCGCGAGGCCAGGGTCCCGAATCCGTCGCGGTCCAGTTCTTCGTCGCTTGTGTATTTTTTGTCGCGCGGGTCCTTTGCCGGCTTCGACGGAGGAGTAACGACACCCAGCTCTCTCAAGAACCAGTTGATATCATACGGGCTGAAGTGCTCAAGCCGAACGCGCCACAAAGTCTTGCCCGCCGCGTAGAGCTCTCCCAACTTGTTCTGCTCATCGAGGGTGACGCCGAATCCGGTCAAAGTGGGCCCGTCCTCGGCCTGACCGTCGCCGTCGAAGTCGAGCGCGGCAACTCCTGTGCTAATTGAGACGATCTCGATCACTCGCCCATCGGGGCTGGATTGCCAGGCGCCGACCGCGCGATCGTAGGATGCAATCGGCGCACCGACGCCGACAGGAAATCCGAGAAAATTGTCCAGATGCAGGACGACGGGCGTATCGAACTCGACCCGCGTCGCCCCCGCAGCCAAGGCCTCGTCGACGCTAAGCTCCACGGCATAGGTATAAGCGCTGGCCGGCGGCAGAATGCCCGGCATTGCCTGGCGGCCATTGGGCCCCGCCGTGTACTCGGTCGCGCGCACGGCCATTTGAGATATCGGAACCTGTGATCCGTCTCCCATGAGCATGGTCGCGGCCGTTCCCTGGGCAAAGAGCAGCGTTGCTTGCCGTGTGCCTCGGGCGTCACTGATGACACTTGCGCGAGCCGTCTGAATGGGCGCCGGCGCAGAAAGGTCGATCATCGTGACAACGGGATCGAGCTGAATGAGGATCACATCGTCGAGGGTCGTGAAGTCTTGAGGGGTGACCTGGACCATGCGTTGAGAAGGAAGAAAACCGGACAGCTCGAACTCGATGCAGACCTCGCCACCTCCGTTGACGACGAAGTCGAACGTGCCGTCTGCGCGGCTTCGCGTCTGGCCGATATCATCTGAATTGAGCGCCGAGATGGTGGCGCCAAGAATAGGCTGCAATTGTGAGGTCAGGACGCGCCCCCGGATCACGGCTGCGCGCAACGGGTCCAACGCACCCGGGTCGACTTCGGTCTGGGTTTGGGGGAAACCATTGACCAGAAACTCAATTGTGTCGAGGAAGGGAGGCGCTCCCGTGATCGGTAGTGGCGTGACGACTTCATCGAGCGGCGGGGGGCCGGCCGCCACGACGGTTATCACCAGGCATAGGACATCGGCCGCGTCGACCTGACCGTCGCCGTTGCAATCGGCGTCACCAGGCGCGGCCGCGACGCCAGAGAGGTCGTCCAGCAATGCCGCAACGTCCCCCTGATTTATGATGCCGTCTGCGTTGGCGTCGCCGGCGATCTGCGCGCCTGCATCCGCAGCCATAAAGAAGACGACAACCGCTCCCAGGCTGCATCGTAAGGCGAGCATGCGGAACATGACTAATACCCTTGGGAGTGTGGACGGAAACATTCTCGGGTCTCCATGCATGTGTATTCGAGCGCTGAGGAACGTTTTCTCGATGGACGCATGAGAGGCGCACAATGGTTTCAACTGAATGGCAGAAATGCCCCTCAAACCCTTCCCATGATGACTTTAAAAACTGGCCCGTAAGAACAAGGCATAGCATAAAGGCCGTTCTCTGTCACGC
>JAJFLK010000090.1 GCA_021772735.1 Candidatus Sumerlaeota bacterium
CCGTTCGCCGTTGGTGATGCGCGGGCCCGTCATCTCCTGCGTGCGATCGAGTATTTCGCGATCGTCCACAGGATTTTGTATCCCGCGCCGAACGTTCCGCTGATTGTCCCCGTGATTTTCGAGACGCCGATTCGTTTCCGATACGACACAGGGACTTCGGTGACGCGCAGACCTTCGCGCAGCGCCTTGATTTGCATCTCAACCGTCCAGCCGAACGTCTTGTCCTGCATGTCGATCCTTCTGAGCCCCTCGGCGGTGATCGCGCGGAACGGTCCGAGGTCGCCGTATCGAAATCCCCAGATCAAGCGGATCAGCGTCGTCGCCAACGCATTGCCGAATCGAGCCTGCGGCAGCATCGCCCCGGGCTCACGTTTGCCGGCCACCCGCGCGCCGATCACCATATCGGCGCGGCCGTCCAGGATGGGCGCGACAACCGCGCCCAGCTCGTCGGGATGGTCGCTGAAATCCGCATCGAGAAAAACGAAGATGTCAGGATCGTCTGCGGCTGCGATTCCCGCCAGGCAGGCCCATCCATATCCCTTGCGCGTCTCGTCCACGACTCGGGCGCCATGTTCGGCGGCAATCCGGGCCGTCTCATCCTGCGACGCGTTGTTCGCCACGACCACTTCGTGAAGCATTTCGAGCGGAAGAGCATCCAGGACAAGTCCGATCGATTCGGCTTCGTTGAACGCTGGGATGACGACGCTGATTTTCGGCAAGCGAGGGTTCGTTGCGTGCTTCTCGTTCATCTCATTCTTTTGGGGCAGGGGAGAGCGTTTGGGCCGACTCCGGGGTCTGTTTGCCCGCTTTGGGCTTGTCTTGTATCCGGCGCTCGGGCGCGGCGCTTATCTTTGAGCTTTGAGCTGGGGGATGCAATGCGATATGGGATCGGAGATCGGCGAGCGCACGCATCGTCATCGATCGTGAAGAAAACGATGGCGTCTATTTGATCGTATTGAGTAGATTACTGGATCGACTCGGGAGACATCGTTCTTCCGGGTTTCGTTCCGGCGTTCCCGCTGTTCTTTCCTATTCGTGCTGATCCGGATCCGGCCATGCCTCGCCCGAAGAAACGCCCGAAAAGCAAACCCCGCTTGTCCGGTGGTCGTCCCGCGCCTCGCCCCTGGCCCTGGCTCGGCGTCATTGGCGCCGTCATGATTCTGTGGCCGGTCTCCAATTATCCCACGCTTCAGGAATTCTATCGCGCCCGCGTGCTTCGCAATCAGAACCGACATGAAGTCGCACGCCTCGAAGCGCAGTACCAATCGCTGCTCATCGAGCAGGGCGAACTTGAAGCCTGGGGGTTTTCTGCGGAGAAGGCCATTCGCGAGCGATTTCGAATGGCGCTGCCGGGCGAAAAAATCATCGTCATCGTTCCGCCGGGAGGAGACGAACAGCCAGGGCCGCTCGCCCTCGAATCCCTCTCTGCAAGCGGCTTCGGCGAAGCCGTGCCCTGAGGCCGAATGAGCTCCCGGCTACGAATTCCAAATCAGATCAATGGAAGGCATCAAAGCGGAGAGACTCGGACTCGCGCGTGATGCAGCGAATCCTGCGGGCGATCCCCGCCGTCGCCGATCAGGCTGCGTCCGCGCGCCCGGACGTCGCTTCTCAGGCGGGCGGTCAGGGGGTCCATGCCCTCGAACCAGAAAAACGCCGACCCGGCGTTATGCCTTGGCCTGAACACGATGCGCGCAACCGTCCCAGAAGGGTAGGGCTTGAGCCCCTGCAGGCTGCCGACTTCATATTCGATTGCGCCCTGGGACGGATAGACTTCGTTCACGACGTGATACTCGAACGGCATCGTTTCGTGGAAGCCGCCATCGTAGATGTTCACGCCCTTGGTGATGTAATTGTTTTCGTCCGCGTCGAGGATATCGACGGCTTCGGGATCGTATCGGATTCGAAACTTGAGCTGATCGAACGCGGCGGCATTCGGATTGAGCAAGACAATATCCAGCGTCGAAACTTCTCCGGCCTTGACCCGCGCGCTCCGAGCCACCATCCCGAGATGAACCCCGCCCGCGCTGCCGGGGCGGTATGGGTCTTCGTTCGTCGCGACGAATGCGGGGCCCGATTCGAGCGGATCGGATTCGCCCAGGATCGTCACCGAGGCCTCGACCACCCCAGCGTTGCCGATTCGCGAGAGCTTGAGCAGGTTCGTCGATCCCGCGTAGACTCCGGTCGCCTCGCCGGGGGGGGCATCCAGGCCGATCACGCCGCGCGCCGGTTTGTCCGACGCCTTCCAGCCGAGGGTCATCAACGCCTGATAGCTGCGCACGAGCGGCGTTGAAAACTTTGCGCGCAGGCGGACGTATCCGGCCTCGGGCCAGACTTCCCGTTCGATCGGTTTGGTCATGAAGAAATCAAGCCCTGCCGTATCAACCCAGACCGGTTCCACGACGTCCGGCTCGTAGTGGATCCACAGTTCCATCCGATCGACCGGAGTCGAATCGGCATTGAAGAAGACCAGGCTTGTCGAGAACTGGCTCTCTGCCTGGACCGATATTTGCGGGTCCGAGAAATAAAGCGTGTGCGAGTGGATCGAGGCACTGATCTCAAGCTTGGGGAATTCGCCTGCCGTCCCGCGTCCGGTCACGCTGCGTCGCTCGCGGCTGATGACAGAGCGTTCCTGTGGCCGGGCTCTGGCCGGCGCGTTCTGAGGCCCGGTCGAGCGCGAGAACGTGGCAAATGGATTATCGC
>JAJFLK010000010.1 GCA_021772735.1 Candidatus Sumerlaeota bacterium
CCAGATCTCCTCGCCGGTCTTCAGGTCGAACGCGCGCATATAGTCGTCCATCGCGGCCGCGATAAAAATGAGCCCGCTCGCGGTAATTAGCGGTCCGCCGAGGCCGGGAACTCCAAGCTTGATCGGGATGGGAACGGGGGCGATGTCGCGAATGGTGCCAAGCTTGACCTGCCACATGATGTCACCTTTGCCGAGGTCGATCGCCGCGAGCGTTCCCCACGGCGGGGGATTGATCGGGAGTCCCAGGCCTGAGAGCAGCGTCTCGCGCCGCATGCCGTAGGGCGCGCCCTCCTGACGGCCGATCTCAATTCCGGGGTTATTCTTGCGCGCTTCATCGATTTCATCGGCCGGGATGAGCGAGACAACCCACGCCAGGTCCATCGTGTTGGCCACGAGGATTTCTCGCTCGCCGTCAACCGCCACACCGCCCCAGTTTGTTCCGCCGCCATTGCCCGGATACATGAGCGTCGGCTCGTTGACCCTCGGCGGCGTATACATCCCCTCGAAGTGCAGCGCCGCGACGCGCTTGCGATTGCTTCGGCGGTCGAACGGCGTCAGCCCCCAGGCGTCTTCAGGCTTGAGGTCGCGCCCGACGAGCTGTGGCGGCTTAACGGGGAACGGCTGCGTCGGGGAATAAATCTCGCCCGGCGTGTTCCCCTGAGGGACGGGTCGTTCCTCAACGTCGAAGATCGGCTCGCCAGTTTCGCGATGCAGGATGAAAATCAGGCCCATCTTTGTCGCCTGAACGACCACCGGAATCTTCTCGCCATTGCGCGTGATGTCGGTGAGCGTCGGCTGACACGGAATGTCAAAATCCCACAGATCGTGATGAACGGTTTGAAAGTTCCAGACGACCTCGCCGGTCGCGCCGCGAACCGCCACGACCGAGCTGGAGTAGTAATCCAGGCCGTTGCGCGAGGCGGCAAAATAATCCGGCGCGGCATTGCCGGTCGGCAGGAAGACGATGTCGCGTTCGACGTCCACGGCGATAGGCGCCCAGACGTTCGGCGTTGCGAGGACGTAACCGGCTTCTGAGGTCGGATAGTTTTTCTCGTCCTTATCGGGCGGCGCCAGGTCCCAGGTCCAGAGCTCCTCGCCGGTGCGGGCGTGGTAAGCCCGGACGACGCCACTGGGCGCATCAACGCGGACGTTATCACCGATCGCTGATCCCACGATGACAGCATCGCCGGCGATCGCGGGCGGTGAAGTGATGTGATACTCGCCGAACCAGCGAAAGTCGCCCGGGCCCTGACTGAGATCGACAGCGCCATCCGTGCCGAAGTCCGCGCAGGGGCGGCCCGTCTCGGCGTCGAGCGCGATCAATCTCGAATCGTTTGTCGCGGTGAAGATCCTTCGGCGCGACGGGCCCGAAGTCCCGGAGTCATCCTCCCAGTACTCAACGCCGCGTGCGATGAGCTGGTTCGAGAAACTGCCTGACAGATCGATCTTCGGATCGTAGACCCATTTCTCCTCGCCGGTTTCGGGGTCCAGGGCGATCACGCGATTGAACGGAGTCGGGAAGTAAAGGGTGCCATCGACGACGATCGGCGTCGCTTCAAACGCCGTTGTCGATCGAATCTCCTCGCTGCCGCCCGAGACGTCGCCGTGATGGTATTCCCAGGCGATCTCCAGATAGCCGACGTTCTCGGCTGTGATCTGCGTGAGCGGCGAGTAACGGCTCCCGCCCCGATCGTTGCCGTAGCTCGGCCACTCGGCGGTCGGACCATCGAGAGCGATCTCGACATGGACCGGACGATATCGCCAGGCAATCGCCGCGAGCGCAATCACAAGGATCGTGCCGCCCGCAGTTTTCACTCTCTTCGTCATCTTAGGAAATGCCATCAGTAACTTACCTCGACTCCTCAATAATGTAGAGCGCTACGCCTCCGATGTTGCGCTGAACGATCCATGCGCAGGCGTGCCTTCGGCCCCTCATTTATGAGACCGCAAGTGTTGAGATAATGTTTGCCGAAATCGGAGGCACGGTGCGGCGGGCCGCTTCGCGCTACCACCTGATCATGGGCAGCGGCTTGAACGGATGCCTGAAAAACTCGCGCACCGTCAATCGGACCAGCGCCTTGTGAAATCCTGAATTGGGGAATTCGCGCTTGGCGCGCCGAACAGCCTCGGCGCTCAAACTGAACTTGATCAGTCCCAGCGATACGTCAACGAGGTCGGCCCTGCGGAACAACTCGACCAGTGGGTGAGCCGGGTCATCAATCTTCCTGAGCTTGTGATGCAGGTCGATCATCAGCTCGATCTCGGTCGACCATTCATCCAAACCCTTCTTCGCCAGATACTCTTTTGCCAACGCAACAGAAGGCTCCAGGTAATCGAACGTATTGTTCGTCCAAATCCCAAGGTCGTGAAAACAGGCCGCGATGAAAATTCGCTGCCGCTGTCCGTCATCGAGACCCGGCTCAAGCAGGAGACAAAAATTGGCCATGCGATAGATATGATTCCTGTACGGAACAAACGCACGCCCGAGAATATCTTCATAGTCGGCCAGGATTTCATCGATCAGGGGGATTTCGGTTTGTATTTCCATCGGGCCTTATCTTGCCTCTTCTCTGCTTTGCGGCTTTGCGGCTTTGCGTGAAACGTCTTCAATCTCCGGCTGGCTTCAGATCCGCGTCCGGTTCGGCAGAATCGTCGATAGGAGGATCGATGTTATAATCGACGTAATACGATTCAAGCGCTGTCGCCAGACTTTCCGCATCTGCCTTCGCGCTTGGTCGGTGTTCGCGATCCTCCGGCCCTAACGCGAGCATTATGATCCCGAGGCCCATGACGAACGAGACGATCACGAGGGCCAACCCTACGGCGGCATACTTCATTAGCTGCTTTAAGAAAGTCATCCGTACAACCCCTTTGAAGCGTCTCGCAGTCTACGCTTGACGCTCCTGAATGATTGTCAGACGCAGATTAAATCACATGAGTCAGCGGGGCAACTGTGATCAGGGTAGCACTGGACTGGTTGGACCACGATTCCGGCTCAGGTGGGCAATCCGGCCTGGCCCGGTTGTCCCGTTCGGTTTCAAGGGCACAGGATTGCCCGTCACGCCGCAGTAAGTTCGCGTCATCCGACTGAGAGAGAATCTGAATTCGCGGGCTCGTCTTCTTTCCAAGCAAGGAGATCCCAGACGAATCGAAGCGCGAGCACTGAGAACCACACCGCAAAAAAGGGCGCGGGGTCGATCATGCCGGCCGAGCCCGCGTTGACTTCAGGGAAGGCAATCAGGTTTAGAGTCAATCCGCCAGCGGCGACAATCATACCTGGCAAGCCATACCAGGGGCCGTAATCACGCCGCCGGAAGAGAACGAGACCCAAGAGAAATGTGCCAGTCGAAATAAATAGATCGAATGCCATGTCAAGGCCCTGTTGCGTCGAATCGACGTGGCGAAAGACGATTCGAACCTGCTCTCTTGCTTCATCGTCAAGAGCCGCGGCCATGGCATCGCGATATGCGCCACGGATGAAGCCCTGCATCGTCGCCATGAGCGTGAACGAAATTCCGGCCGCAATCAGGAAGAGCAACATCATGTCGAGATCGATGCCCTCGCCCTTCGATCTGAGGTAGCGATATATGGCGTATACGGATGCAAGAAAGAAGGGTCCGAAGGCGAAGAAGAGAAGGTAGTCGAGTTTGAAAGGAAGTGGAACGCCAATTGAAAGTCCATAGCAGATCGTCGCGGGGATGCCACACATGATCGCAGTCAGTAGCCATGCTCGTGGCGAGGGGATATGGGTTCGCGTGGCTTCCATCATAAGGAGACAGGTTAACGGGGTTTCCGCCGCTGCCTATTTATATGACTGCTCGATTGGAGCAATGGTTTGGCCCGAGATAATAATTCTACATGCCTGATCAAGTTGATCGTGGAGATCAGGAGGTTCGATTAGTTCGTTGGAGATCGTGCCGGGGCAGACTCACGTTTAGCCGGCTTTCGAGGCGGCGTGATCGCGTTCCGCCAGGCGGTCCGCTTCCCGGCGCCCCGTGCCGTTGGGTTCGCGCCGCTCGCTCGCCTCATCAACAAGGCTCGATGTGACGGCGGTGAGCACTTCGGAGCTGACCGGAGGCGATCCGATCCGTTCGTCGCGATTGTGGCGGCGCATCTGCGCGACGGCGTCGTTTAGAGTATCGACCAATTCGTGGAACTCGTCGTCGCTTCGGATGCGCACGATGCCGGGGTCCCGGCCGGATTTGAGTTCATCGAGCGCGCGGCGAATCTTGACGACCGGGCCCGAGATGCGCTGGGAAACCCGCACGGCGACGAAGATGGCCGCCACCGCTGCGATCGCGGCGATGCCCATGGCATAGATGACGTTCTGGAAGCCGGGCGCCGTCGCGCCGACCGAGGGCGAGAAAATCAGATAGGCCAACAGGAAACTGGCCGCGGCTGCTGCGCCGACGACAAGCGCCTCGGCGAGCAGGATTCGCCGGAATAGCGATCCCTCGCTGCCAGGCTTGACTGATAGGTTTCTGCGTCGTTCGCGTCTGATCGGGTCCGGTCCCATGTGCTGATCTTCGCCTGACATTGGCCCTGCCCAGGGCGTGAGAGTCCGCGCGGCAAGTCGCTCTCGGCCGCATCTACACCACTTATCGTCATGTCTCGCCAAAGGGTTAACACCAAAAGGGTTATCTCCGGGATGGTCAATGCCAGACGGGAGCTTCCGGGGCTCCCGACCGGGCCGACGTCGGGTGAACCTAGCGGATCGCTCCGACCCGGACGCCCGCGAAAAAGGTCCGCCGGAAGATGAAGAAGAAGACGAGAATCGGCAACGCGACGGCACATCCGCCCGCAGCCAGAAGCGTCAGATCGGGACCGAATTCGCCCAGGACGAGCGACGCCAGACCGACCTGGAGCGTGAATTTCGAGGCATCGTGGATGATTACCATCGGCCAGAAAAAATCGCTCCAATAATGCTGAAACGCCAGCACTGCCATCACAGCCAGCGCCGGGCGAGAGAGCGGCAGGACGATATGGCGAAAGACGCTCCAATGGCTCGCGCCATCCACGCGCGCGGCCTCAAGCAGGCTGTCCGGCAGCGTCATCATGAATTGCCGAAGAAGGAAGATCCCAACCACGTCGCCGAGGCCGGGCAGGATCAGGCCCGCGAACGTATCGGCCAGCCCCCAGCGGCTCATCGAGAGAAACAGAGGGATGAGCGTCACCTGACGCGGAACCATCATCGCGAGGATGATGACGACGAAAACCAGCGTGCGGCCTCGGAACCGGCGCTTGGCGAGAACGTATGCCGCCATCGCGTCTGCGATGACGTGAAACCCGATCGTCAGGCTCACTACCGCGAAGCTATTGACGAACCACCGGCCGAAAAGCGGCGCGGAGACGAACAGCCTGCGCCAGGGCCCGCCCCAGGCCGGGAGCCCCGCGCCTTCGGCGTCGAGCCCGCCGCGCGCCGAAAGCGCGATCATGTATCCCAGGGGGAACAGATTCGCGAAGGCGAGGATGACGAGCACCACGGCGAGCGCGAACGCCACCGAAGGCGGCCGTCTCGATCCCGAAGTAGGCCTGTCCTCTGTCAGATTAGATGGAGTGGTCATCGTCGGTTTCGATTGTGGTTTGTCTTAGTTCCCGGCGTCGGCACTGATTGTCGAATGATCATCCCGTGCATGCAAGAGCCAACAGAACCCGATGGAGGTCGGCAACTCGATCACCATTGCAGATGTTCGGACTCGGCCCTAAACTCCGCGACACAAAGCAGCCGATAACCCCCGCCGGCGAACGATTCGGAGGCGATCTCCTATGGAACAACAACACGAATCATACCCCGCATGCCCCGATGAAACGGCGAATTTCAATGAGGGCCGGACAAGAGCGGCATCGAGAAAGCTCCCCCCTCTCGGAGCGCTCGCCGTGCTGGTTTTGATCTGCGCGCTTGGCGCCGGACTTGCGGCGGCTCAATCCGATAACGGCGCTTCGGAATTCGCCAGTGATCCGCATCGGTCGGGCATGGTCGATGCCGATGCGCTTCTCGCCAATCCGATTAACGACCGCGCGGAATTCCGCGACCTCTACGAGCTCAGAAGCTGGCTGGCAGCGCAGGGCGGCGCGCAGGAGGCGCTGCTCAACATCGTCGATAATTTCGCCGAGCGCGGCGCCTGGTATTCGGCCGTCGAGATTCTGTGGTTCGCCGAGAAACTCACGGATAACGAAGACGCGCGCTCCAACCATCACAAACGCATGGGCGAGCTGATGGAAAAGAACGCCAAGCGAGACGCCGCAGTCGAAGACGCGCGGCAGATGTTCGCCGCCGGCAGGCGCAGCGAAGCCATCGACAGCCTGCGCCTCATGCTCCAGATCAGCCCATACAGCGAGAAGGGGCACTATGAGCTGGCGCGCATGCTCCTGGATCGCTTCGAGGACGACGATCTGGCGGCGGGCGAGCCAATCGGCCTCGAGGCGCGCGCCGGGATTTTCCGCACGGCGTTCGAGCACCTGAACTTCGCCATCGCCATCGACCCGTTCTACTACGACGCGCATTATCTGCTGGCCAATCTGCGCTCGATCCTGCACGACGACGCCGAGTTCCTGGTCCGGACGCAGTTCTTGAGCGACCGCGCGCTTTATTTCCGCAATCACGTTGTCGGGCCATTGGAGGCCATCGAAGGCGGCGATCTCTCGCCCGCCCCCCTCGCCGAACTCGCTGAAGCCATGGAATCGATCGGGATTCTTGACTACGCCGTCTTCGCGTATCAGACGGCGATGTTTCGCGGCAGCGACGACCCGGCCGTCTTGGAACGCCTCAAGCACCTCGTCGATACTTACTTCGCCGCCAGCGATGTGGAATAAGAGCGGCGCTCCCGAAAACAGGGTTCATCCGCCGGCCGCCCGAATGAAAAATGAACCACGGGGACAAGCGGGATCACAGGGAAGACGAACTCTGGGGCCCACTTTCTTCTTTGCGTCTTTGCGGCTTTGCGTGAACCGAATTTTCCTCTCTCTTCCACCCCCTCTTCCCCGCGTTCCCCGTGCCCCCGTGGTTCAATCTCTTCCCCCCTCCCAATGCGTTGGCGCTCTCCGGGATTTCGCGATCCGAGCTCCGCTATTGATCCGGCGCACCGGGGCTCGTATGATGCTCGATTAACCCTCGGAGGGGAGAGCCTCAGATGACACCCCAGACCGCGAACGACACCTACCCGGATTCACTGGAACTGCGAACGAACGCCCAATGGCGCGATCGCGCCGATACGGTCCAGACCCCGAATTACGGCCGTCGCCGACTGGCGTTCGTCCGTGGCAGCGGCTCGCGCGTCTGGGATGCCGAGGGCAAGGAATATCTCGATGTCCTCACGGGAATCAGCGTGTGCAACCTGGG
>JAJFLK010000091.1 GCA_021772735.1 Candidatus Sumerlaeota bacterium
AAGGCACTTGAGATCGTCTTCGCGCGTCGCGCCGAGCAATGCGTTCAGGCCTTGCACTTTCGTATCAAAAACCGCATCGAACTGCTCGCGGGTCTTATCCTCGATAGATTTATCCGCCAGGACTCCCGCACCGTGAATCACTCCACGGATCGGGCCCAGCTCGCCGCGCGCCTCGGCTAGAATCTTGCCGACGGCATCGGCATCGCGCACATCGACGGATCGGTAAACCGCGCGGCCACCGGCCTGTTCGATCCGGTCGAGTGTCGTGCGAATCTCGCGTGCCGCCATGCGGCGTCTGAATTCGCGTTCCAGATCCGAGGGATTGCCGATCGCCCCATTGGACTTGTCGAGGATCGCCTTCTTGATTTGAGAATCTTCGGTCAGGTCGCGCAACCATTCCGGCTCTTCATCGGCCAGGGCGGTCCGGCCCAACAGAACGAGTGTTGGGCTGAAAGCTTCGGCCAGTGCCACGGCCGTTTCGGCCGTCACGCCGCGAGCGCCGCCGGAGACGACAACGACATCGCCGGGCTGGAGCAAAGTGAACGCTTCGTCGCCCTCTTCGGGCCTCTTGACGGGCACCTCGGTCAGCGTGAGCCCCCGGCGGCCCTCGGCCGAGAGGCCAACCTCGACGGGCCCGGCGGTCAGGATTTCTTCGGCAAGAGCGCGGCCCGCCGTTGCGTGATCGCTCCAGGCTGCGGCGACATCAATGGCCTTGCACTGGACGCCGTCCCACTCCTGATCGGCCGTCTTGGCCAGACCCGCCAGCGCGCCGCCAGCCACCTCGAAGTCGCCGCTCGGGCCGTGGAATCCGAAAGCTCCATCGAGCCGCGCGATCGTCGCGAAAACAGCGGGGCCGCTCCCCGTAGCGGCTTGCAGTGCAGGTGCCGCCAGACGGGCAAGGCCGAAAGCGTGCTTGAGCCACGCCATGTTCCCAGAGGCCTCAGCGTCGGCGCCAACTTGGGGCGGGGAAAGAATCACAAGCCCGCAAAGACCATCAAGGTCCGAAAGGGCCTCGGATTCATTCCCGGGATTTTCGATCGAGATTCGCCGAATCTGGCAGCCGCGCTCTGCAAGCTCATCGGCCAATGCTGAGCCCAACGGATCTTGCTCAGAGGCGGCCAGAATAAACAGCGAGCCCCGCGCCGGGACGATTCGATCTCCGTGCCCGGCCGGACCAGCCTCGCCGAGCTCGACGGCTTGGACAATGTTTCGGATAAGAGCCGCCGGTGCGGCGTGAACGCGATCCCCATTGTTGCCGTTCCTTGACGATCCGTTTGTGCCGGGCGCAGAGTGACCCGCTGCCGATGGGCCAGCGCCGTTCGCGGATCGCCCGTTAGAAGACTGGCCGTTCGCGATCGGGGCGGAACCATTGCGAGTCTGCTCGACCTGCGCATTTCCACTTCCATTGGCCAGGACGGTCCGGGCTTCTTCAACGACCGGAGCCTGCGCGGCCACGCGCGAGCCGTTCATGTTTGCGCCCGTATATTCGATGATCTGGCCGAGCGTCCGGAATTTGGCCAGGTCTTCGGGCTCGACCCCTGCAGCGTCGGGGAACTCCTCGGACAAGGCCGAGAGAATTTCGACCCGCTTGATCGAATCGATCCCGAGGTCCGATTCCATATCCATATCAAGGCTGAGCATCTCGGGCGGATAGCCGGTTTTCTCGCTGACGATCTCAAGGAGCCGTTCGCTCAAGAGCGCGTGGGCAGAGACTGCGGCCGTATCAGCGCTGGCCGAATCAGTGTCGACTGAATCTCGTGGTGACGGATCAAAACTTGCGGAGACGGATTCGCCAGCATATGACGGCGCATCATCTGAACCCTCGCCCAGAAAATTTATGACTTGAGCCAGCGTCCGAAGTTCCGCGAGTTGACCCGGTTCGGGAGAGTTGACCTCGGGCATCGCTTCTTGCATGGCCGACAGGATCTCGACCCGCTTGATCGAGTCGATGCCGAGATCGGATTCCATATCCATCTCAAGGTTCAGCATCTCTGCGGGATAGCCGGTCTTCTCGGCGACGACTTCGAGCAGGGTGCTGGCAATCAACTCTGTGTTGATCGTGGCGTCCGCTGCGGCGACAGCCTGCTTGGGTTGCGCGGCAGGCGTCGAAGAAGCTAACGGAATCGCCGACGGCGCGGGCGTTACGGGCCTGTCGGACGAAACCGAAACAGAGGGGACAGGCTGAGGCCTCGCCGGCTTGGCCCGGGCCGGAGCCGCGACTTCGCCAAGACCCAGTGAGCGGGCGTATAAATTCTGCTGTGCCAGCGCAAGCTGCTCGAAAGTCTCGTGCGCGCGCTCCTGGCCAAGGAGAAACTTGTGGTGCAACTGCGCGGTCTGATCCTGCAATTGCTGCAAAGCGTTCAGGCTTTCCTGCGTCGCGCGCAGGGCCTCGGCAACCGTCGGATTGACCGGCATGGAGGACGTTCCCTGGGACGGTGGCGTATGTGAAAATTGCGGTGCGGCGGGAGAGGAAAAACTGCCGGACTGGGGATTACCGGCGGGCAAGGGACTCTGGGCAGAGCCCACAGGATCGGCGCCTTCGGAGAAGGCAACCCGGGCCTCCGGCGGATGCTCGGGAGGCGGAACAGGGATCTCGTGCGGCGTGGATTCAACGTCGGGCATTCGGGGCGCGGTGGATTCGGGCTGAGAGGGGGAACTCATAATCGACCTCGCGATCGCAGGGGATGGGATATGGGACCGGGTTGAATTTCCGTTCCGGGGTTCGGGACGGGCATTGGCGCCGCAGATGGAGATGGTCATTTTCGGGATGCGCCGTTCGGCTTCGCGCTGGAGCAAGGCTTCGCCGTCTTCCCAAGGCGCCAAATCGACCTCATGGCCGGCTGCGGCAGCGCATGCGATCACGCGGGCCAGATCGGCAATGCCGTTGCCCTGCCCGCTCGATGCATCCACGGCGATCACATGCACGTCGTCCTTGTCGGCGAGGATCGACTTCGCCAGGGATGTCAATCGTCCGCCGGGGCCAACTTCGATGAATGTCCGCACGCCGTCATCATACATCGTCTCGATCATCTTGACGAATTGCACCGGCCGCGCGATCTGCCCGGCCAGGAGGTCGCGAGCTTGGTCCGCGTCCTCGGGGTAGACCCCTCCCGTCGTATTTGCGTACACATCGAAAGCAGCTGGCTTGAACTCGGCCTTGCCAAGCACTTCGCGCCAGGCTCCGCGCGCGTCTGCAACCAAGGGGGAATGAAACGCCGCGCTCACGGGAAGCTGCGTCTGGACGTATCCCTTTTCGCTCAGCACGCCAGAGGCTCGCTCGATCTCGGCGGTCTCGCCGGAGAGCACGATCTGACGCGGCGCATTGTGATTGGCGATTACAACACCCAGATCATGCTCGGCCAGTATGGTTTCGATCTCGTCGAACTCGGCCTGCACGGCGAGCATGGCGCCGCCGTCGGCGCCGCCAGCCTCGGCCATCAATTCGCCGCGCTGGAGGGCAAGATCGTGCAGGGCCGTAATATCAATTCGGTGCCCTGCAAACAGGGCCACGAGCTCTCCGAAGCTGTGCCCGGCGGCGGCCTGGGGCGCAATGCCGAACATCGCCAAAATGCAAAGCGTCCCGACGCTCACCGCGCCGATCGCCGGCTGGGCGCGCTGCGTCGCGCGCAGGGCCAGCTCGGTCAGCTTTTCGAGCTCGTCGCTAAAGACCGGAAGCGGAAAAATGAAATCGCTCAACTGACGCGCGATATCCGTCACGTCGCTGTATCCCAAATCGGCGTGTCCGAGGGTCTCCTGCATTTTCGGAAAAACGCATGCCAGATCGAGGCACATCCCGACGTATTGCGACCCTTGACCGGGGAACAGGAAACCGATCTTCCCGATCTTGCGTTCGCACCCGAAATACGCGCCGCCAGGCGTGGACCACGATTTGCGTCCCGCCATCCGGTCCATCGTATTCAGCAATCCACGCAGGAGCGTCGAGGTGTCAGTCTTGTCTTTCTCGCAGACCTGCACGAGCCGGAAGGCGTCGTTGCTCGTGAAATCACGGCGCGACCGGGCAGACGCAATCTTGAAATCGTGCCAGTCTTCGATGGAGGCAAGCTCGCGCAGTTTGGCGCGCAGCTCATCTTCGCTTGAGGCCGAGAGCGCGACGATCTCAACCCGGCCGTCCCAATCGACTTCTGTCTTCTCGCTCCCGTATTCCTCCAGAACTGCGTGGAAATTGCTCCCACCGAAGCCGAATGAACTGACCCCGGCCCGCCTCGGGTGCCCGGGTCGAGCCATCCACGGACGCTTGCGGGTGTTCAAATACAGCGGGCCGTTCTCGGCATCGATCGCCGGATTGGGCCGGTCGACTTTGATCGTCGGCGGCAGGACTTTATGACGCAGCGCCAGGATCGCCTTAATCATACCGGCCACGCCCGCGGCGGCTTTGGTGTGTCCGATCTGGCTTTTCACTGAACCCAGCGCGCACCAAGGCTCCGAGTGCGCAATGCCCGCGCGAGGTTTGCAATCATCCGCCGCAGGCTCACGGGCTTCGTTGAAAACCGATGCCAGCGCTTCGACTTCAATTGCGTCGCCAACCTTGGTGCCCGTCCCGTGCGCCTCGACCAGCTCGACCGTCGTCGGAGAGACGCCAGCCGTGGCGTAAGCGTCGCGCAACGCGCGAGCCTGGCCCGAAGCGTCCGGCGCATAAATCGCTTTGCCGCGCCCGTCGCTTGCCGTGCCGATGCCTTTCAGAACCGCGTAGATCCGGTCGCCATCACGCTCGGCGTCGGCGAGGCGTTTCATGACGACCATCCCGACGCCCTCGCCGATGATCGTCCCGTCGGCCGAGGCGTCGAATGGCTTCGAATCGCCCGTTGGCGAAAGCGCCGGGGTCTTGGAAAAACACATGTACATGAAGATATCGTTGAACGCGTCCACTCCCCCGGTGACGGCCAGCTCAGCGCGGCCCGAGGTCAACTCAAGAGCTGCCAGATGCGCGGCGCTGATCGAACTCGCGCAGGCGGCATCCACGACACAATTCGTCCCGTGCAGGTTCAGCCGATTTGCCACACGCCCGGCCACGACGTTTCCCAGCAGGCCGGGGAACGAATCCTCCTGCCACGCCACGTAGGCGTTGCCAATATTGCGCACGATATCTTCGGTTACGTCGCCGGGAAGTCCCGCATCTCGCATCGCCTTGCGCCAGATCGGATGACCGAGCCGGCCGCCCAGGCTGATGGATAATTCCAGCGTGCCGGTGACGCCGAGGATGACGCTGGTCTTGCTGTGCTTGTAATCGCCGCCCGGCCCATATCCGGCATCGGCCAAGGCGCCCTGCGCGACGAGCAGGCTGAGCAATTGCGCCGTGTCGGTCCCTTTGATAGCCGAGGGTGAAATTCCGAATTCGGTCGGATCGAAATCCACGGGCGAGAGGAATCCGCCACGACGGCAATAGGTCCGGTCCGGATGCTTGGGGTCGTCGTGGTAATAATCTTCCGGGCTCCAGTGGCTCTCGGGCACCTCGGAGATTCCGTCCACGCCATTCTTGACATTTGACCAGTATTCGGTGGTGCTCTGGGCCTGGGGAAACAGGCAGCTCATGCCGATGATCGCGATGGGCTCATCTGCGCGAGCGTGCGTGGCATCGACCGCCGCATCGGCAGCCGCGAGGTCATCACGACTTTTTGAGTTCTCACCCATATATTGAGGCACCCCCAAAGGCGACGCTTGCCGCCCTCCCGTGCAGTCAGATCAGCCTATACAAATAGCTCGTTCATGCCCGCAAGCACGTTTACGCAGGAAGCCCCAAGCCCGAGGCCGCCCCGTCGGCTGTCAATCATAGCCATATCTAGAGCAGGTTCAACCGTTCTTTGAGTTCAATTAAGGGCCGGGGGATCGCCCTGGCAATCTCCGGCGGCAGCCCGACTCCCTGCGAGCGCAGGCTTTGGACTCGAAGCAGGCGGGCGGCTCCGGCCAGGAGGTTCAGCGCGAGCGTCTGGACCGTCCGCTCTTCGGCCGCCTCCAGGCAGCTCCCCTTGACCCATTCGTTAAACGCCGCCATCGCCGGGCCGCACCAGATCTGGTAGTCGATCTTGCGTTCGGGGACTCCGGCGTTCGCCCAGTGGGAACTCATCCCCAGATACCATCGGAAAACGAGGGCCATCCGGTGTTTCGGCTCGCTCTCGGCACGCTCGATCTGGCGCGGATCGCGCTCGGCGAAAAATCGCCGCGTTTCGGCCCAGATGTCATCGAGCGAAGCCTGAAAAACATCGCGCTCCAGAGCCTCGCGCACATCGGCGGGGATCTCTTCGATCGACCCATAAGCCCGGAAGTGCTCGTAGAGCTTGGAGGCGCGCATGGCAAACATCGTTCCGCGTTTCAAGACCTGAACCTTCACGCCCATCTCAAACATATCGGCCGCCGGGGCCATCGTGACGTCGGCCTGGCGGGCGGCGCACAGCATCTCCCGAACGACGGCCGAAGTCCCCGATTCGACGCACGATTGATTGATCGACCCGGTCAGGACATATGCCGCGCCCATCGCAAAAGCCGCAGCAGCCGACGCGGGCGTTCCGATCCCGCCGGCCGCGCCAACGCGAAGCCTCTCGGTGTATCCGAATTTCTCCTGCATCCGATCCCTGAGCGCGAGCATGGTCGGGAGCATGGTCATGAACGGTCGATTATCGGTGTGGCCGCCCGAATCGGCCTCGGCCGTCAGATCCTGTGCCATCGGAATTCGCCGGGCCAGCTCGGCCTGCTCCGGCGTGATCTCGCCCGATTCGATCAGCTTGGCGAGCAACTTCGCCGGCGGCGGGGAGAAAAACCGCTCGGCGACCTCGATTCGAGAGACCTTGGCTATAACGCGATTGGGCGCGATGACCCCACCGTCGGGCCCCAAGTGGATGCCCTGGACGCGATAACGAACGATCGGCAGGGTCAGCCGAAGATACGCCGAGGCGCTGACCAGCCTGACGCCGCGCCGCAAGTAAAGATCGACAATGGCCGCTTCGAGCGAGGGTTCGGCCGGACTGTTGATCAGATTAAAACCGAACGGAAGGTGGCCTTCGTCGGTGCGCAGGCTCTCCTGGATTCGGTCGATTGCCGCTTCGACTCGATCCGGCGGGAGTCCCGCCGCGCCGAAAAACCCCAACATCCCGGCCCGCGCCATCGCCTCGACCAGCGGTTCGGGCGAGAGCCCGTTGGCCATCGCGCCGGCGACGTAAGGATAACGAAGTCCGTGATCGGCGCAGAACGAAGGATCGCCCAATGATTCGAGCCGACCCGCGCCGACATAAGCACGAATGGGATAGAGGCCTCGATCCGGATCATCTCGACCTTCATCGACGCCGGCCGCCGCGCCCTCGACTTCGCCGCCAGTGGCGATGCCCAGGCCCGTGTCTGTTTCGACAACGATGAAAGGGGCTTCGAGGTGGCCGAGCGCGCGGTCCAGCGCCGCGACTCCCGTCTCCGGCTTCGCTTCGCCGGCTCGCCAATAGCCTGTCCCCGATGGTTTGCTCTGGGTCAGCGTCAAGCCACACCCTCCCCTTGTTCTCAGTTTTGATGAATCTGTGAATCCCGGCTCGGGCGGGATCGATTTTAAGTTGGTGCGGACGGAGGGACTTGAACCCACACTCCCGAAGGAACCAGATCCTAAATCTGGCGCGTCTGCCAATTCCGCCACGTCCGCTCGCCGCCGGGGCATCCTGTGCCGGGCGATCATATCGGTCCGTGGCTCCCCCGCGCAATCAATCATCCGCTCGGGGCTGGTTAAAGCAGATCGCCGAGGCAGGCGACGATACCCCGGCGGCTGCGGCAGGGATTCGTTATCTTCCCAGCCGGGCGCATCTTGCTCCAGCTACGCGGCGAGTTGCCAGAGTGGGTCCCAGTCATGGTTTCGGCGAGCGATTTCCAACTCCAAAAGACAATGCTGGCCTTGGGGGCTCCAGAACTGTCCGGTACGTTTGAATCGAGTTTGGA
>JAJFLK010000092.1 GCA_021772735.1 Candidatus Sumerlaeota bacterium
CGGTAATCCTCGTACTCGATATAGCGCTTGTCGGCTGAACCGATAGCGTCGTGCATCGGCCTCGCCTGGGATGGGTCAGCCAACGGATCGGCCGTGCCCTGCATCACCAGGCAGGGGACTTTAATTCGGCCCGCATCGCGAAAAGTCTGCTGCGCGGTCGTCATCGCCTCGGTGAACCAACGAACGTTGACCGTCTTGAAAACGAGGTCGTCTTTGAAATAAGCCTCGCCCACGGCCGGATCGCGAGAGAGATGCTCGGCGCGGATCTCGGTGGGCATGAGCAGTTTGGGATGCACGACGCTCATCAGCTTGCCGAGGGCCAGCTTGACCGCAGGCGGCTTTCCCGCGACCGCCAGGAACGGCGCCGAGACAATCAGCGCGCTGCATTGCGGAGACCTCGATGCCATGTGCGAGAGGACGATCAGCCCTCCGTTACTGTGACCAAGAATGATTCGGCGCTCCGTGGAGGATTTCTCTGATATCCAGGCCAATAGGGCGTCGACGTCGTCGTGATACTCGCTGAACCGAGCGACGTATCCGCGAATGCCATCGGATTTTCCGTGTCCGCGGACGTCAAGCCCAAAGACATCCAACCTCTGATCGTTCAAGTATCGCGCGACGTGTTCATACCGGCCGCAGTGCTCGCCGTATCCGTGAACCAGAGCGACCGAAGCCCGCGGCGACTCGACCCCCCAGTGGCGGCAATACAGCTTCGTGCCGTCCCTGGATTGAATGAATGTTTCTTGTGCGGCTACCGTGGCGGGCATGAGAACACACCTCCCGAATTCGATGGGTCTTGATGACAGGCGGGATTGTATCAGGGTTGAGAGGCGTCAGTCGACCCGAACGAGGTTCGGCTCGAAGATGCCCTTGTGGCTGCGGAGCACGTCGCCGACGCTTACGGTCCCATTGGTGGGATCGTAGACATCTGTGCCGTTGCTTAGGCGCTGGAAGAATTCAATCAGCTCGAAAGGCCCTGGATCGTATGGATCGCCCGATGTTGTTTCGATCGCCGCCGATGAGAGGATCGATTGCCCGTCCGGGCCGACCGACCAGGTTATCCATCGATTGGAGAAGAAGATCTCTCGAACGGGCCGATCGAGCACGGGAGCGGGAAACGACTGGGGAATCGATATGAGAGCCAGCAAGTCTTCCTCGCCAAGATTAAGATACGAAATGAAGCCTTGGCCTGTTCGATCATCAGAGAAGCGATCGCCGAATGGGTCGCCGAGAAGCGCGCTTGTCAGGTACGCAACGGGTGTGCTGAGAGCATTGATATAAACACGGCTATCAGGCAGCGCCGGCAGCATAAGCCCCAGCGGGATACCGCCGCGAACGCCTTCGTCATTCGGGATGTAGGCATTGTGATCGACGTAATACGCCTCGAGCCCGGTGGCCAGAGTCCGCATATCCGCCTTGGCGCGCGAGACCTTGGCGCGAGTCTGGGCTTCCAGGAAATTCGGCACGGCGATGGCCGCGAGGATCGCGATGATCGCGACCACGATTAGCAATTCGATAAGAGTGAATCCCGCTCCGCGCTTTCCCATCGTTCGCCCTGCTCCAGCCTCTGGTGTGATTACCGGCTCAATCATCGCCTCATCAGGGATCGAGGATCAACTTTGAACGGGCCCGGAGGACAGTTCGCATTGAGGAGATGCTTTCGCCTCCCGGCCTTAGGTCCAGTCCTGACCCCCCGCCCCCGTCGCTTTCGGCGGAGGATGTGCGATCCGACCCTGGCAGCCGTTCCTATCCTGGATCCCCCCACATAAGGGTTATCGGCAAGCAGGCGCTCTCGTCTGAGAAATCTCCCTCGGGCCCCGGCTCAAATAAATCACAGATTGAAATGAAAACCGGGTGAGGGCCGCGAAGCCCTCACCCGGAGTTTTGTATGAGCTGATTCAGGCCAAACCTCGTGCCGCAATCGGGCATTGAGGCGTCAAAGGCCCGACCCTTGCCCGATTAGGGTGTGAAGTACAACTCACGGCCGCTGAAGATGCCCTTGGTCGTACGGTAGATGTCGCCGTTGCTGACTGTGCCGTTGGTCGGGTCATAGGCAAGATCCGTAGGCGTTCCGTCGAAGGACAGCGTCCAGTCGACGTAATCCTGAGCCGTAAGGCCATCGGTAAGGACTCCGTCGATGTCCTCAACCCGCTGGACACGGTCAGGGCCGCGGCTGCTGACAGACCAGCGCAGCTCGTAAATCAGAGCCTCTGTCTGCGGGCTAAGTCCCTGAGCAGGTGCGAGAACCGAAACGACGAGATTCGTCGACGCGTCGTTCTGCTCGAGATGGAGGTAACCCATCGCGCTGATGCCCGATGGCGCGCGAAGGGCGCCAAACGGATCGATAAGGACGCCGGAGGAGAGGTACGAGATCGGCGTGGTCAGAACGGTGAACGCGCCGGGCTCGGGACCCAACGGGGCCAGAGGGCTTCCCGACAAGAACGTCGCAGGCGTTCCGTTCGGGGGATAAGCGTTGTGATCGACGTAGTAGGTCTCAAGCGCGGTGGCAAGAGTCCGCTGGTCGGCCTTGGCGCGCGAAACTTTCGCACGAACCTGGGCTTCCAGGAAGTTAGGGACCGCGATTGCGGCCAGGATCGCGATGATCGCGACGACAATCAGCAGTTCGATAAGGGTAAATCCCTTTTTGGACGTTTTCATCTGGTGTGAACTCCTTTGAATCCGAGAAATAAATAAGCGTATTTAGTTCAGATAATTCGGGTGGGCTGAACAAAGATCCCCACCTTTTCCAACTTTCAATTCCATTCCTTTCGCAATCAACCTCCTTTCGGGTTTAATCAATCAGAAACTTGCGCGCGCGACGAGTCTGCCCAAAATCCTCCCGGAACCTGCCACTGTCTCGCACAGGGGTATCCGGCCGGTCAATCTCGCCTCTTGGTGCAGAACCCACACCGATCGCAGAACATTCTGCGATTAACAATCGTTACCTGAGAATTTTACTTCCCCGCTCCTGCCGATGATCCGCTCGGTGCCTTCCGTAAGGTTTATACGACATCAGAGGGGATTGCAACTCTTTTTTCTTTGGTCGGGGTCCGGTGTCCACGGCGATTTAGTAAACTGCGAAAACGTCGATTTTACAATATCCGTAAATCCACGAACTGAGGCCCCCGCATTCAGGAATTTCGCACTTCGGCCCCGAAGGCCCGCATCGGGGGCTCGGATTTACTGTCTATCGCAGTGGCATCGCGCTACGATCCGGACCGCTCGGAGCCGCATCCGGTGCCTCGATTGGCCCCTTGAACTTGTGATACCCCATGACGTCCGAAAGACCGGCGACACACGCATGAATATCGATTCAAAAGTTGTTCTGCTGACCGGAGGCGCCCGGGTCGGGGCCGTCGTCGCCGAATCGCTGGCCCGCGATGGCGCTCGCCTGGCGCTGGTCTACAACCGCTCCCGAGCCGGGGCTGAGGCGACTGCCGAGCGGATTACGGCATCAGGAGGTCAGACCGTCTCGATCCAAGCCGATATAACTCAAGGCGATACGGCCACAGGAGTCGTCGAGCGCGTCGTCGAACGATTCGGCACGATCGACGTCCTCATCAATATGGCCTCGCAGTATGAGAGGACTCCGTTCGAGGAGCTCGATGCCGACGCCTGGGACCGGAGTCTCAATGTGGATGCACGGGGAGCCTACCTGATGGCCCTGGCATGTGTGCCGCATATGCGCCGGGCCGGAGGGGGGCGCATTATCAACTTCACGGATTGGGTCGCGGCGAGCCGTCGGCCGCGATACAAGGGCTATCTGCCTTATTATGTGTCCAAATCCTCCGCACTCGGCCTGACCGAGGCCCTCGCGCTCGAACTCGCTCCCGATATTCTCGTCAAC
>JAJFLK010000093.1 GCA_021772735.1 Candidatus Sumerlaeota bacterium
CCCCATCGTTTCGCTCGGCTTCGGCTCGGGTGGCCAGGGCGTCCCTCACATCATCTATACCGACTCTCGCTTCGAGGACCTCCATCACCTGACGCTCGCCCCGCAGTTTCGATCCCAGACTGTTGCGACCGGAGAGCTGACCGACGCCCCCTCTCTGGCCGTGCGCGATCGCAAGCCCCTCATCAGCTACTACTCATTCAGTTCTTTCAGTGGGCAGCCTCCCGCGATGGGATTGGGTGTTTTCAGTTCTCATTACGATTCGCTGAGTGCCGACTGGATGCAACTTCCGATCAGCGAAGGAATGGTTTCTTTCGACGGTGCATACGATTCTCTAGTCTTTGATGCGTCTGGCAACGCTCACGTCAGCTTCTACGACAACCCAATACTCAAATACTCTGAAGCCACGGTGTCGCTCACGGGACGGCCGAATTGGACGTCGCCGGTAACCGTCGATCAAAGCGGCAATGCGGGTGAGCACAATTCTCTCTCGATCCGTGGCGGCAATCCATCCATCGGATACTGGGGCAACGACCTCCCAACCCAGCTTGAGCTGCGCGTCGCGGAGGAGCAGAGCGGCAATTTCATCGTTCAACCGGACAATGCCACTGGAGCTCCGGTCCTCAATCAAGTTGTCGGCTCGGTTTCGACGACCACCGATGCGAACGATCAACTCATCGTCTGCTACTACGACGCCAACCGCGGCGACCTTCGAGCCGCCACATGGAACGGATCTATGTGGACCGAGGATGTCCTGGTCGACGGCGACGGCAGCGGTCCGCTTGATGTGGGGCGCTTCAACTCCATCAAAGCGGGAGAAGGAGGAGTTTTTATCGCCTACCACGATCAAACAAACGACGACCTGAAGTTCGCCATGCGAGATGAAGCGGGGATCTGGACCGCCCAGGCTGTTGTGTTCAACCTCGGCGGAATGGAATCGATCTCGCTCGATTTCCTATACGGCGAGGGTAACAATCCACGCGTCGCCTATACATTTCTCGCCGGTGGCGGGCTCTTCCTCGCCTTTTCAAATGACGCACTTGACCCCTCCCCGACGTGGGATCTGACGACCATTGACGACGGCATGCAGGGGTTTCCCGGCTCGGTCTCGCTGGTCTCGGATGGTCGCGAGCGTGTGGCCTACATACGAAATCAGTTCGAGTTGGTCTATGCCGAGACTTCGGCCAGTTCGATCCCTCCTGCGCCCGCCTCCCTTGATTCGTATAACGCACTTTCCCCCTGCAATCCCGTGCCCTTAGGTCCCCGCGCTTTCCGCCCGCCGGCCCGTCTCGATACGACCGAACCGGAAGATCTCTCAGATTTCGAGATCTTCGACCGCATGACCGATCTGTTCATGGAACGCAATGAGGGCCGCTTTTTCATCCAGCTCTATAATCAGTTCGGAGCGGAAATGGGCGGCATTGGTCTTCGCGATCTCGATCTTCTCTTTGATGCCTACCGAACCATCCAGGATTTCCTCCCAGGGCTCGCGCACCTGGTCCTAGGTCGCGGCGACGAGGTAACGATTGACTCTCGCATGATCTCGAACGCACTGGACATCTGGGACCGTATCGCCGCCGCAGGAAGCCCGGATCTGGCTGCTGCGATCAACGGCCAGCTCGCCCGTTTCGATGATCTCGATGACTTTATTGGCCTGACTTTCAAGGATTGGGCCATAGCGATCGACGCCATCCCAACACCTCCGCCAACCGTATCCACCACATCGATCGTCCAGTTCCTCGTAGGGCTGCAGGCAGATCCGACCAATCTGGATCAGAATGAAGATTCGGTCATCGATACGGCCGATGTCTTGCACAGCGTGAAATTTGTCGAGCCCAAGGCGGCAGCGAACCCGAGCCCGGCCGATAGAGCCATCGGAGTTTCGATCGACACTTCGTTTGATTGGGAAGATCCAAGCTTGCGATCCGACACGTTCGATTTCGTTCTGTCGGTAGCTGATGGTCCCTCGACCCCCACGCCGGGCCTGACCGAAAGCGAAGTCACGTTGCCCGGCAGCTTGGAATTCTCCACGACTTACGTGTGGCAAATTACTTCAACAAATCTTGCAGCATTGATCGCGGGCCCAGTGTGGTCCTTCAGGACCGAACCCGAACAGGTGCCGCTGCCGGGGCCGACCTCATCGCCCTCGCCGATCGACGGACGGACGGGCATCGGGGTGGGTTCATTCCTCCAGTGGGCAGCTGGCGCGGACGTAACGTCGTATGACTTGTTCCTCTGGCCAAGCGTCGAAGCGCAACCCGGAACGCCGACGAGCGCAGACATCATGGACACGTCGTTTAATCCGGATCTGCTTGCGGATACGCAATACAGCTGGCAGGTGAACTCGAAAAACGTCACCGGCCAAACTCCGGGCCCGATCTGGACGTTCACGACCGCGCCGACCGTGACGCCATAGGGCCGGAAAGTGAATGCCCTTCCCCGGCAGAGCCGAG
This sequence comes from Candidatus Sumerlaeota bacterium, assembly GCA_021772735.1. Classification (GTDB taxonomy): domain Bacteria; phylum Sumerlaeota; class Sumerlaeia; order MVZB01; family JAJFLK01; genus JAJFLK01. The sequence goes on from JAJFLK010000093.1 coordinate 2,451, forward strand.
CTGTCGCAACCTGGCGGTCACACCTTCTAATCACGCGGGACTTTCCGCCCTTACGTTCAACGGGCCTATTCTTGCGTTTCTAGACTTCTGTCTGGAGACGGAATTGAAGTCCGTTGCTCCAGCCCATTAAACGTAATGAACTGAGGAGCCACTCGTGGAGGCATGCAGTGTTGTTGCAGGAATGTCATTCGGTTTCCGGGTTCGAATGTGAGATTCGTAGATTTAGACCGTCACGACCGCATCAACGATCACGGCTGCGATCGCTACTTCGTGCGCTATCCGGATCCTCCCTGATATTGGCGAAAGGACTCGGTGTATTACACGTATGCTTTGCTTCTGAGAGGCTTTCGTGGATGCAGCGGGGGGGAATGCTTTTCCTGTTTGTTACGCCCAAGCCTGCGACCAGCGTTTGGTCGACCAAGAAATTCCAGCGGCGGCTTCGATTTTTTCGTTCAAAAAACGATCAAAATAGTGCGCGGTTTAAGCGTGGTATGAGGGGGGTGCCAGCGTGTCCCAAGCGTTCATAAGTTGTTATGTTTCAGTCGTAAGCCAAGTTGAATCAGAGGCCCGAGTCCCGCCTCTTAATCAGTTGGTTCGGGGTTCGAGTCCCCGGTCGCCTACCACTCTCATTGTTCAATTTAAGATTCTCTCAAGCCGGGAACGTTCTGAACGCATCAGCTGGTTCCTGGTCCGGTATCCGAACAAGATGGCATTGATACAGATGGCGCAGTCGCCCGAATATCAGGCGATTCATGACCACCGCGAGGCCGGTCTGGAGGGCCAGATCAATCTGGCCGTCGCCAAAACCGGCGCGCTGGCGTCCGCGCCCGAGGAGCCCAAGCCATGACGCACGTTCAAGGCGATCCCGAACAGATGGAGGCCTTTATGAAAATGGAGGTCGAGGGGCCGATACACATGCTAAACCTGCTGCGTTACAAGGAAGACGGCGGCCGCGACTCGTACGCCAAATACTCCGCGAACACGATTCCCCTGCTCGAAAAACGCGGCGGCAAGGTTCTCTATCGCGCACGCGCGCGCGCGACCGTCATCGGAGGCGAGGCGTGGGACGATGTGTTCATTGTCGAGTATCCCTCAAAGCAGGCGTTCATCGACATGGTCGCCAGTGAGGAATACCAACAAGGAGTTCATCTGAGGCACGAGGCTCTGGAGGATTCGCGCCTGGTCTGCATGCAGGCCGGGTGAGCCGAGCCGGAAAATAAGAAGAGGATAGATGCCATGAGAATATATCGAGGATTCGTGTTTTGCGTGGTGGC
>JAJFLK010000094.1 GCA_021772735.1 Candidatus Sumerlaeota bacterium
GTGACCATCTTGCGCCGCGCGATTGATGCGGCGCCAAGCACGCCCCATCTCAGACCGGCCGGGTTTGATGAATCGCCGCTCACGGCACCTGCCATTCGGGCGGCTCGCCGACTGTCGAGGGTGATATCAATCGATACAACCGATTCTCCCCTGCCTCATAGACTAGCTCCGCGAGTTTGAGCATCGGCCAGCGGTCGGTCTCCATGCGATTGTTGATCGAATGCGCCGCCTCGTTTGGAACCTTGAGATAATAGCGAATGCCGAGGCCCAGTAAATCTTCAATCCTCTCGGGTGCGGGCTCGTCCCACATCTGCTGAATCACCCAGTCGTCCAAGTGGATCAGAGTAATCGAGGGATCAAAAACGAGATGGCGGTTCTCGTGCGTCAGGATCTTCTCGCCCTTCAAATTGAGATTGATGTATCGCCACATCTCCGCGTCGTCGCCATATCGCCAGCCATAGAACTTATGTGGCTCGGGCAGAGGATGGCGAAAGGCGAATAGGTGGAACGGAGTCTCATAGCGATCCGGGCCGATCTCCACCCGGCCGAACACCTTGAAGCCCATCAGTCCCATCGCCACGCCGGGGACAATCCCGATGACGATCACCAGAGCGCCGAAGGCATGGCGCCAGACCCGCTTGCGCCAGTAGGGATACGCGAAGCCTGCTATTACGGCCATCACGGGAAGGATGGCGATGATTTGATATAGGTAGAAGGTCGCGAGAACGTAGTGAAAAGCGAGCAGAGCGAGCCCGAGCGACAACGCCACAAGGCCGAAACGCGCACCGGGATCGGCCGTCCGCCAGGGGCCGCTCCTAAACAGGCCCAGCGTGAACGGCGCCGCCGCGGCGCGCGCCAGAAGCAGCAGCATACCCGGCACGGCAAAGCCCAGAAAGAAAGGCGAGAGGCGGAACCCATTAGTCCACTGTCCGGCCGACCCGTTGGTCATTTCGTAGAAACCGGTGAAAAATGTCCACGACCCCGCTACGCGCTCGCCGAGGGTGCTCCCGAATCGTCCGATGCCGGCGCCGTTCGATGCCCACTCGCGCTCGGCCGATTTCATGACTTCGGGATTGATAAATCTCCCGCCCAGTTGCTCGTGAAAAAAGGCATAGACCGGATTGCCCGTAACAAGCTGATTACGCAGGAGCCAGGTCGAAGCGACAACGCCACAAGCGACCGTCGTGGCGATGAACGGCGGGGATGAGAGAAATCGAAACAGCCCGGGGCGGGTCGCAAGCCGAACCCATGGCGGCTCGGATTGAACGCTCCCCTCGCCCAGGGCCCAGGGTTTCTCATTAGCCAGGCTTATTTCGCGCGCGTAATCGGCTTCCTGCTCATCCCGATATGACGGCATGAACAAATGCGCGGCCATGATCATCCCGCCCCACGGCAGCCACATGATCCCCATCAGGTAGTTCAAGTGCATCGCCAGGGCGACGACCAAGGTCGCAAGGATGAAATATCCGCGAAGGCCGGTCTCGATGTAAAGCTGCGCGACGTAAAGAAACGCCGCCGTGAATGCGATCGCCAGTGCGTAGTCTGATGCATACTGATTGTATGCAATGCCCAGCGGGATCGCGCGATACAGAAGCGTGAGCGCGAGCGAGAAATTCACGTGGCGCGTCAGGCGCAGAATTATGTGGTAGACAAGAATCGTCGAAGCGAGACCTGCCGCCGGAGCCAGCAGGCGTTGCGGCAGGTCGCTCCACTCGCGCGCCGCGAGCGATATCGCCGAACCCAGCAGCGAATACAAATGTGGGTAGTTCGCGCCGAGCCCTATGCCCACCTGGCCGACGACCTTCTCCACGATCCCCTGCTCGAAGAACATCATCCGCGCGTAACCGAGATAAAGGATCAGCGAATCCCAATAGGTCTCCGGGTAGAGCAGCGCGTGATAGAATGTCGTCAGCGTGATCACCGCGATCAGCCCCAGCGCGACACCCGCAAATGAGCGTCCTGCGAACGTCACCGGCCGGACCAGCGTGCGCGCGTATCCCTGCTGCGCCATCTGACGCCGCATGGATTGCTCGACGGCGCCGCCCTCGCCGCCCTCGCCGCTTTGGGGTTCGCGCCGCGAGGCAAAGACCGTGAACGGCCACAGCGCGAGGATCAGGAGCGCGGGCGCGAGAAAGACCAACGGGCGGATAAGCAGGCGTGCCATGGCGAGCAGTTCATATGCAAATCCCGCCAGGCCCATGCCGAGGATGAATGCCAGCGTGAAAAGCGCCGCACGCGGAAGATACACTTCGAGGCACTCGATAAAGAACCACCCGAGGACCGTAAAGATGACGATGGCGCCCAGGCTCCACGCGAGTTTATCCCACTCGAAAGGAACCGCGCCGGGGTAGAACTTCAAGAGCAGCGCCGGAAAGATCTGGAATAGGTCGGGATTCGTGATCAGAAACCACAACGTAAAGAACGCCGCGACCGCGAACAGCGTCGCTGAAACCGCGTGGTGAAGGATCGAGGAGATCAGGCCGGTTTCGCCGTCCGCACTGTCCCCGCCGCCTTTGACGCCTGCGCCGCTCGATCCGCGCGCCGAAGTCGGATCGTCCCGAGGCGGCTCGGCCCCGGGCGCGTCCAATGAGGACAGTGACGCCTCATCGGAGTCCGTATCAAACGGGAACGAACTTTCGCCTTGATGGCCTTTGCTCTCGGTCATTGCTCTCGGTGATGAAGGGTTGTGAATTATCCGCGGGGACGGTGGATCAGGCGGCTGCGCACAAAACGCGAGCCGAAATACGAGCGTCGCCATTGTTCGCCGCGGCGTCGATCCTGTCAATGCTCCCTTGGTTGCCCCGGCCCTCCGGATAGGGCGCATCTTGCTCCAGCTACGTAGTGGAGTAGAATGGGACGGGCCCAAAGGCCCGATTAATTCCATAGAAGCGAGGCCTGTTGAAAATGAAGCCGACGAAGAGCCTCTCGCCTTTGGCCGAGGTGGAGAGACGAGTATTGAAGCAAGGGCAGG
>JAJFLK010000095.1 GCA_021772735.1 Candidatus Sumerlaeota bacterium
GGCCCGGATTGCCGCGTCGCGATCGCCCGGAGCGGCCGGATCGGTAAATAAGAAAAGGGGCCCGGGAGCATGAAGAACCCGGACCCCATTGGATTTATCAACTTCACCGAACGCGGCTCGGAACTACTCGGCTGAGCTTTCCGCAGCAAGGGCCTTCTCTTTCTTATTGTTACGCTTGATCTCGAATTTCAGCGCTTCCTCTTCGGAGTCCTCCGTTGCGTCTTCGTTCTTCGTGACGAGGATGTCGGACCCATCTGGCACGCCGCCTTCGATCATCAGAAGGGACAGAGGATCTTCGATGTATCGCTGGATCGCACGGCGCATCGGCCGCGCGCCATACTCGCTGTCGTATCCCTTCTCGACCAGGAGTTCCTGCGCCTCTTCGTCGATCGAGATGTGAATGCCGCGCTCGGCGATCCTGTCGTTCAAGCGATCGACCATGATATGGACGATCTTCTCGATATCCTCGCGGGTGAGCGAGCGGAAGGCGATCAGCTCGTCGATCCGGTTTAGGAACTCCGGATTGAACGTCTTCTTGACCTCACCCATGATCTTGCTCTTGAGACTATCGTAATCGAGCATCTGATCGCCGGAATGGAATCCCAACGTGCCGGTCTTGCGCAAAAGGCGAGTCCCGACGTTGCTCGTCAGGATGATTACCGTATTGCGGAAGTCCACGACGTGGCCCCAACTGTCGGTCAGCCGCCCGTCGTCGAAAATCTGGAGCAACAGGTTAAAGACGTCGGGATGCGCCTTCTCGATCTCGTCGAGCAGGACGACGGAGTACGGCTTCTGACGCACCTTCTCGGTCAACTGGCCGCCCTCTTCGTATCCGACATAACCCGGAGGCGCTCCGAGCAGACGGGAGACCGCGTATTTCTCCATGTATTCGGACATGTCGATGCGGATCAGCGAGCTTTCGTCGCCGAAGAGGAACTCGGCAAGCGCCTTGGCAAGCTCGGTCTTGCCTACGCCGGTCGGCCCCAGGAAAATGAAGCTGCCGGCGGGCCGGTTCGGATCCTTCAGGCCGCTGCGGGCGCGGCGGATCGCCTTGCAGATCGCACCGAGGGCTTCGTGCTGACTGACGACTCGCTTCGATAGCTCTTCTTCCATCCGCTTGAGCTTATCGGTTTCCTCTTCTTCGAGCCTCATGACGGGAATGCCGGACCACTTTGAGACGATGTAAGCGACGTCTCTCTCGCCGATCACCTTGCGGCTCTCGTCGGCCTGCATGCTCTCTTCCCAGGCTTTTTGCCGGCCGTCACGGTCCGTGATCGCCTCATCTTTGGCCACCTTGATTTTCTGGCATTCCTCGAATTCCTGGCTATGGCTGTGAACTCGGATTTGCTCGTCGAGTTCCGCGATCTTTTTCTCCAGATCGCGAATCTCTTCGGGCTTGGTGCTCGCCTGGAGACGCGCCCGCGATCCGGCTTCGTCGATGATGTCAATTGCCTTGTCCGGAAGGAAGCGCTCGGAGATATAACGATCCGAAAGCAGGACGGCTTCTTTGATCGCCTCATCGCTGATGATGACGTTGTGATGCTCTTCGTATCGCGTCCGGAGACCCTTCAGGATCTCGACGGCCTCGGGCAATGACGGTGGATTGATCGTAATCGATTGAAAACGCCGCTCCAGCGCGCCGTCTTTCTCGATGTATTTGCGATACTCATCGAGCGTCGTCGCGCCGATGCACTGCAGCTCGCCGCGCGAAAGCGCCGGCTTGAGCATGTTCGATGCGTCGATCGCGCCTTCGGCCGCGCCCGCGCCGACCAGAGTGTGAAGCTCGTCGATGAAGATCATGACCTCAGGGTTGCGACGAATCTCCTGCATGATCGCCTTGATACGTTCCTCAAACTGCCCACGGTATTTTGTCCCCGCGACGATCGCGCCGAGGTCGAGCGACATCAGGCGCTTGCCTCGAAGGATCTCGGGGATATCGCCGCCGACGATCTTCTGCGCGAGCCCCTCGACGATGGCCGTTTTGCCCACGCCGGGCTCTCCGAGCAGGATCGGATTGTTCTTCGTCCGGCGGCAGAGCACCTGAAGAATCCGCTCGATCTCATCCTCGCGGCCAATCACCGGGTCCAGTTTGCTCTCGCGGGCAAGCTGCGTCAGATCGCGGCCGAACATATCGAGCGCCGGCGTCTTGCCCTTCTCGGCGCCTTCCTTGTCCTTGGCCTTGCCGCCGTGGCTGCCCTCGATCACGCTCAAGACCTCGTGCTTGGCCTTGTCGTAATCGACGCCAAACTGGCGCAAGCATTTCGAGGCGATCGTGTCTTCTTCTTTGATGAGCGCGAGCAACAGGTGCTCAGTGCCGACCCAGCCGTGCTTCATCGAATTGGCAACGACTTTGGAGGTCTCAAGGATGCGCTTGGCATCTGCGTTGGGCGAGAACAGCCCGACCATCGGGGCCTTGCCGACTTCGACCATACGCTCGATCTCCATTTTGAGCTCTTCGAGATCGACGTCCAGGTTGTTCAACGCTTCGACCGCCAGACCGTCGCCCTTGCGAACCACGGCCAGCAGATAGTGCTCCGGGCCGATGTAATCGTGCCCGAGGCGTCCAGCTTCGGCCTTCGAAAGCTTCAGCACTTCACGCATTCCGGGTGTGTAAGGCGTCTTGTCGATCATGATCCGGCATCCTTCGCGCTTTCCCGGGGGCTTGCGCTTGTCTGGATTAAGGGCAGCATGGGGATCGGCGGGCTGCTGCCTCAGCGGTAATTTCTTTCCTTGGTGTCCGGCGTGCGTTTGGGGCTTCGACCCATCTAATGAAGCCCCGGTCCCATTCAATCCGCCCTGAGCAACTTATCGACACGATCCGAAAATCTCTCCACTGATTTCTGTCCTGCGGATAGTTCTGAGAGTTTTCTCATTTTCGGATCAGCTCACGCGAGCGGTCTGATGGCTCGCCGCCGGATATCCTCCCTTATGAGACAGCCGGGAGAGTTGATTTGTTCCCGGCCCAGGTCGGCGCTCGGCGCGCCGCTTAGTTATTCTCCTCAGCGCCTCCATTCATCATGCGTCGCAGGTAGGCGGCCCTCGCGATGTCCCCTTCTTCGCTGTTCGAAGTCGAAGGATCCATGCATCGCAGATGCGCCGGCTGGACATCGACGACAAGCCGGTTGAGCCGCTCGTGCGTCATGTTCAGGCCGAAATTACGGCCGATGGCCAGACGCAAATACGAAAGATGCTCGATGGCTTCGGAAGATTCGATCACGCGCGCGGACTTGAGCAGGCCGATCGCGCGGCAAATCTTATCCTCGACCTTGGCTCCGGGATTTTCGAACAGCATCTCACGCGCCTGGGTCTCGCGGTCGATCAGTTGCTGCACGACCTGCGAGAGGACCTCGATCAGGTTAGATTCGCGCCGACCCAGCGTCACCTCGTTGGAGACCTGAAACATCTCGCCGGCATGCGAAGAATTCTCGCCGTATGAGCCGCGAACGACCAGACCGAGATCGCCGAGCGAGCCCAGAGCCGCCTCGGCCTGATGCGTCAGAACAAGCCCCACCAGATGCAGCATCGCGGAGACGCGCAGGCCGGTGCCGGTATTGGTCGGGCAGGCCG
>JAJFLK010000096.1 GCA_021772735.1 Candidatus Sumerlaeota bacterium
ATTCATTGATCGGGGGTACACCCGACCCGCAGTGCTCGCGGTCTCTGCGCTGGCGGCCGCGATCGTGATCATCGATCAGCTCACCTGACCCCCCCCCGTGGATACCGTCAGCCAGCAATAAAGCCAAAGTAATAAACCATCAACCCGGTAACAACCGTGCCGACCATATCAACCACGGAGATCCACGCCATGATCTTGTGTGTGGGGCTGAATCCCGAGGGCCCCGGAGGGGATGGGAACTTGATCGCGGCCAGGATGGTCGTTGCCCCCCAGATGAAGACCGTGGAAATCGAGAAGCATAGATGGACCCGGAGAAGCCGATTCATAAAGGCCGTGTCGTAATGCGGCGAATCCTCGGCCAGAACCGCAAACCCGCCCTGGCTGCGCATGTCATACTCGAACAGGCCGACAACGATGAACAGCACGATGCCGAGTGCGATCTGAACGCGTTTGTGGAGCGAATAGTTCCGCCGAATCTTGATCTGATACAGACTGAAAATCAGCGTCGGCAGAACCAGGACGAGCGAACAGACGACGACATCGAGCATGAGCGACGCCGGAGTGCCAAGAAATCCATTTCCCATTCTGTCAGACCGCCCTTCGAATGTTCCCGCCGTTCATTTTGTATCAGGCGTATAGACCGTTGCCAAGCCTCTTGGGACTCAGATTCATAAGATGCGGCAAATTTTGAGATGAAAAAAGGCGGTCAACACTGCCGCATGGATGTGCGACTTGGTGAAAGTAAGATGAATCTCCTAGGCTCGTGTCAGGCGCGGCGGGGCCGCTTGGCCCCCGCATCGGAATCCGCGCGAAGCCCGAGGAAGTGGATGAGAAGCTTCATCGTCAGGCCCTGGCCGATCAGGGAGAAAAACACGCAACCGAAGCCTGCGACGAGAAGTGTTGTGCGGAAGGGATCGAGGGCCGTGCCGGCGGGCAAGTGAAGCAGGAGCGCGATCGGGATCGAACCTCGCACACCGCCCCACCACATGACGTGGGAGTATTCCGCCGGACGCTGGCGACCCCGTAAATTGAGCAAATGGAAAAGCGGATAAACGGTGATCGCCCGGCTCGCGACCATCGCGACGATGGCAACGACAAGCGGGCGAATGTTCGAGACGATTTCATCCCGGCCCAGGGTCTGAAGCTCCAGGCCGATCAGAACGAACAGAAGCGAATTGATCAGGAAGTCGATCGATTCGAAGAACGATTCCACCGTCTCGGTCGTCTCCTTGCGCATGGCGAATGCCCTGCCGTAATTGCCGATGCAAAGCCCGGCGATCACCGTCGCGATCACGCCGGAAAAGTGAAGAACCTCGGCGACCCAGAACGAACCGTATGCAAGGACGACGCATATGGCGTTCTCAAGGAGCTTGTCATTGAGGCGAAACAGAAGGTGGTAGGCGATCCAGCCGAAGAAGAACCCGGTCGCAAACCCACCGAGAACGACGGTCGCGAATTGAAGCCCCGAACTGACCAGGCTGAACTGTCCGCCGTTTATGATGAGCTCCAGGATGATGACGAATATGACGATGCCCGTTCCGTCGTTGAAAAGAGACTCGCCTTCGACAAGAACCTTCAGATCGTCCGGAACGCCGACCTCGCGAAACAGGGCCAGAACGCTGACCGGGTCGGTCGGCGAGATCATCGCGCCGAACAGGCAGGCGACGAGAAAACTCTCCAGGCCACCCACCCAAAAGAATATAACACCGATGAAAAGCGTTGAGATCAACACGCCGACCGTCGAAAACAAGGCGATCGGCGCGAGGGCCTCGCGCAGACGATCGAGCTGCAGGTGCATCGACGCCTGAAACAGCAGGGGCGGCAGGAGAACAAAGAAGACGAAGTCATGGCCGAAACCGATCGTTTCAGGGGCGGGGCCGAAATTTGTAAGGCCGAGGACGAGACCCATGATAGTCAGCGCCACCGTGTAGGGCAGGTGCGCGATCCACTTCGTCGCAACGCTGACCATGCAGGCGATGAGCATCAACGCGATAAAAACGCCCACCGTGTGCTCGATGGATAGGTGGACGGCGTGATCGGCGGAGGATGGATCCATTGTATGGAGAAAGGCGTAAACGCAATGATTCGGCGGATCGGCTCTGGGCGCGGAAGGCCAGGGCAGCGCGGCAAACGAAGGATGCCCGATCGAAACGGTGGGCAGCCACACTGTGCGGTGCTATCAAATTGGATCGAACCGGATCGGTCAAGGCGAAACGCCCGCGATTGCGCCGCCGCCATGTGCGATTGCGCACGGACCAATCCAGTGCCATGATATCAGCGTCCGGCTCAAGAGACCGACGATCTGATGTGAAATTGATATCGTTCGGAGATCGCCACGCCAGGGAGATGACTCATGCCAACACATATTGAGAGGCCGACCCGGATCGCGGCCGAAGGCAACAAGCCTAAAATAATCGAAGAATTCATCGGACGGGTGAACTCGAAGACAGACGGCGTCAGCATCGCGCGCATGCGAAGCCCACAGGGATGGGTTGAGCCGGGTCAGCGCCCCGAGTTCGATGAATACACGGTCGTGCTTGGCGGGATGCTCCGCGTCGAACATGAAGACGGAACGATCGACGTGCGCGCTGGAGAGGCTATCATCGCCCACACTGGCGAGTGGGTTCGATACGGCTCGCCCGAGGCCGATGGCGCGGAATACGTCGCCATTTGCCTGCCGGCGTTCTCTCCGGATGCGGTCAAACGCGACGAAGGCTAGCTGCGCGCGCCTGTTCGCCGGGCCGGTCTTGGCTCGAACCGAATTCACGTCGGATCGACGGCAGAGATGTTAATCGAAAGATGAATCAATCGCCGAGTCCGGGCGAGGACGGCCGCTGACGGG
>JAJFLK010000097.1 GCA_021772735.1 Candidatus Sumerlaeota bacterium
CGGGCAGGATAAATCACGCAACGGCATGGGGCACGTCCGCAATTTTTTCGAGTGCATGCGCAACGGCGAGAAGCCCACACTGAACGCTCAAGACGGGGCGAAAGTCATGACGACGATCGGGCTCGGCATTCAGGCTTATCGTGAAAACCGTGTCATGCAGTTCGACCCTGAAAAGCTTGAAGTCGTCTAGCTGCGGTGCGAACTGGCCACTTTACGAGCTCGGCCGCGCTATGAGCCGGCGGATTCTCTCAATTGAATCCGGCGTATTTTCCCGCTGATAGTCTTGGGCAGTGACTCGGCGAATTCAACCACGCGTGGGTACTTGTACGGCGCGGTCGCCTGCTTGACGTGATTCTGTAATTCGCGGGCAAGTTCGTCGCTCGCCTTGAAGCCGTCATTCAACACGATGAACGCCTTGACGATCTGATAGCGCTCTGGATCGGGAACGCCGACGACGGCGGCCTCAAGAACGGCCGGATGTTCGAGGAGCGCGCTTTCGACTTCAAACGGACCGATGCGATAACCGGCGCTCAAAATGATGTCATCGCTTCTGCCGACGAACCAGAGGTATCCGGCCTCGTCGCGATACGCGCGATCGCCTGTGAGGTAGAAATCGCCGCGAAATTTCGCCGCATTCTCGGTTTCGTTATCGAGGTATTCGACAAAAAGCCCGAGCGGCCGTTCGGGTTTGACCCGCACTGCGATGTCGCCTTCGGCGTTGGCAGGCAGAGGCCGCAGGTCGTCGTCCACGATTTCGATATTGTAGCCTGGAGCGCTGACGCCCATCGAACCCGGGCGAACCTCGCGGCCGAGGAAGTTCCCGGCGAGAATTGTTGTTTCGGTCTGACCGTAACCGTCGCGAATCGTAACGCCGGTGGCGTCCTTCCATCGGGCGATGACTTCGGGGTTGAGCGGCTCACCCGCAGCCACCGCATGACGAAGCGCTCTGGCCGGCGTGGCTTCGAGATCGAGCGTCACGAGCGAACGATATACCGTCGGCGGCGCGCAGAAGGTCGTGATCGGGAACTTGCTCAAGGTTTGAAGCGTGGATTGAGGATCAAATTTGGCTGTCGGCTGTTGAACAAAGACTGCCGCTCCCTGAATCCACGGGCCGAACAGGCTGCTCCACGCGGCTTTCGCCCAGCCGGTGTCGCTCAGATTCCAGTGCAGGTCCTCGGGGCCAAGATCAAGCCAGAGCTGGCCGGTGGTCTTATGGCCCAGGGGATAAGAGGCATGCGTGTGCAAGACCATCTTTGGCCGGCCCGTCGTGCCGGAAGTGAAAAAGATGAGGCACGGTTCGTCTGCGAGGGTTTCGACGTTATCGAATTCGGGTACATCCTCGCCCTCGCCGGGCGCGGCTGTAAATTCGCTCCAACCGGCACGCTGACCATCGGCGATGAAAAAACTTTGGAGCCCAGGGCAGCTCTCGCGAACTGTGTCGATCTTTTCCGCGCCCGGGGCGTCGACGATCGCGCCTCGAACTTTACCCAGTTCAATCCTGAACTTGAGATCTTTGGGCGTCAGGAGCGTCGTGCCCGGCACGGCGACGAGGCCTGCCCGTATCAGAGCGATCATCGCGACCCACCACGATGGCTCCCGACCGATCGCCACCAGCACTCGGTCGCCTCTTTTTAGCCCCGAGCCTTGAAGCCCGGCCGCGAGCCGAATACTTGCGGTTCGGATACCGTCAAATGAGAGGCGGGATTCGTTGCGGCCCTCGGCATCGACCCAGACCAAGGCCGTCTTGAGCGGGTCGGCGGCCCAGCGGTCGACGACATCCGTCGCGAAATTGAACTTTTCAGGGGCCCTGACGACCTCAAATTCGGCCATGAGATTTCCTTGCGCGGTTCATGAATTCCGCATTCATGTTTTGCGGCCTCCGGGGCGAAGTCAAGCCCGATGCGCCCGGGCGCGATCCGACGCCTTGGGCGATTTGGTGGATCGATAATGACACGGCTTGGGCCGTCGCATGAGCCTTGCATAGCGTAACGCCGAATCTATAATCGTTCGTTCCTATCTCCCCGTCAACTTGGACACCCGGCCCCATGGCGCTTCGCGAACAATTCCTCGCTTCACACCCTGATTTCCCCTGGCTGTCCTTGGATGAGCCCGACGGGGTCCGAGAATTCCTCGCCCGCCGAAAATGGCTCGAACCCGGCGAGCAGTTCCTCCGCTGCGATAAGGCAGGCGAGGGGAACATGAACGTGACGCTTCGCGTAAAGACCGATCGGCGCAATGTCATCGTCAAGCAATCGCGCCCGTGGGTCGAGAAATACGACCAAATCGCAGCGCCCTGGGAGCGCATCGAATTCGAACAACGCTTCTATGATCGCGTCAGAGCGATTCCCGTTGTAACCACGCGCATGCCCAAGCTTCTCGCAAGCGATCGAGAAGCTCGGACCATCATGCTTGAGTTTCTCCCCGGCGCACGCGATCTGACCGATGTCTACTCTGGAGCCCGCCTAACCGAAAGCGAGATCCGCAATTTCGCGAACTATCTTGGCGCATTGCATCGCGCAACGTCTGGCGAGGCAGATCCCCAATTCGCTAATCGTGCGATGCGCGAGCTCAATCACGCTCACATCTTTGCGATACCGCTTGAACACGATAACGGCCTTGAGCTGGAGAGCCACGAGGAGGGTTTCAACGTAGCGGCAGACGCGTTGAAGAATGACGGGCATTACTGTGAGATCGTCCGGGAAATCGGCAAACGATATCTGGCCGATTCGAACGAGGGCTCGTGCCTCCTGCATGGTGATTATTACCCCGGGAGCTGGCTGCGAACAGCAGCGGGCCCACGCGTGATCGATCCCGAATTTTGCTTCGTCGGCGAGCCCGAGTTCGACCTTGGCGTCTGCGTGGCTCACTTCGCTCTCGGCCGCCACACGTCTGATGAGGCGCATCGATTGCTGGAAGTTTACACCGGCGATGCCGGTGGGGTAGGCTTCGACGAGTGTCTGCTGGCCCGATACGCGGGCATCGAGGTGATGAGACGGCTGATCGGCGTCGCACAGCTTCCGATCGCGCCGACACAAGCCTGGCGTGCGCCGCTGCTGGAGCGTTCGCGCCTGGCCGTGGTTGATGGACGAATCGACGCCCTATGGTCATGACCTGCAAGGAGAAACATTCCGTGGTGAACCAAAGCTTCAAGGCCTGCCTCCTGCTGATGATCGCCGCATCGCTGAGCACCGGATGTGCGCGCCGCGCTCCCCAGGATGTCTGGCTCGATATCGATCCTTCGATCGGCATCCATGAAGGCGAGGTCGACGACGGGCTGGCGTTTATCCAGGCAATGCACTCGCCCGAGCTGAACGTTCGGGGCGTGAGCCTGACGTTTGGCAACACGGGTTTGAAGAGAACCGTGCCAATCGCAGCCGACCTGCTTCAGCGCTTCGGCCCTCCGGGGATGACCGCGCATCCCGGCGCGGATTCGGGCAATGATTTTGGACGCGAGACGGCAGCGGTCAGCGCGATGGTGGAGGCTCTCCGCGAGGGGCCCATGACGATCCTTGCTTTGGGCCCGATGACAAACGTCGGCACGCTGCTTCGCCTGCATCCCGAATCGGCCGCGCGCATCGAGGCAATCGTGATGGTCGCCGCCCGCAGACCAGGGCAACGGTTTATCACCGGTTCGCTCACGAGCACGCCGCATCGCGATTTCAACTTTGAGCTGGACGCCGTCGCGATGCAGGCCGTCCTTGACTCGGACGTCAAGCTCATCTTCGCGCCTTGGGAAGTCTCCTCGAAGGTGTGGATACGCCAGGCCGATCTCGACGAGCTGGCCGAAATGGGCGATTCGGGCGAGTATCTCTCCGGCGCATGCCAAAGCTGGATCGAACGCTGGAAGACCCGGCTCGGCGTTGACGGATTCAACCCATTCGACACGCTTGCAGTCGGATACGTAAGTCATCCTGAACTGATCGAAACAAGCCAGGTCGGGGTCTGGATCGAGACCGGACCCGACGACCGCGCGCGACCGGGGCAAGTTCTGAAGGACAAACCTTACCTGCTGGTCGATCCTACGCGGACCGACGCACGTCAGGCCGTCTACTGCCACACCCCCCGCGCGGGTTTCAAAGATCTTTTGATGCAGCGCCTCGGCGAGCCGGAGGCGCAAAACTGATCATGGCGAAGTATATTCTCGCGCTCGATCAGGGGACGACTTCGAGCCGTTCAATCCTTTTCACGCACGCCGGACGCATCAAGTCTTCGGCCCAGCGCGAGTTCGAGCAAATCTTTCCCGCGCCCGGCCATGTCGAGCACGACCCCGAGGCCATCTGGCGGACCCAGTTGGCGACCGCGCGCAAGGCAATCAAGGACGCGAAGGCCAGGGCTGTGGACATCGCCGCGATCGGCATCACGAATCAGCGCGAGACGACGGTGCTGTGGGATCGAGAAACAGGCGAGCCGGTCAGCAACGCAATTGTCTGGCAAAGTCGGATTACGGCCGATTTGTGCGACCGCATCAAGCGAGATGGCCACGAGAAAACATTCCGGCGCAAGACGGGCCTTGTTGTCGATGCGTATTTTTCCGGCACGAAGATTCGACATCTCCTCGATACGATTCCCGGCCTTCGCAAGCGGGCAAACCGCGGAGAAATTCTTTTCGGAACGATCGATACGTTTCTCCTATGGCGCCTGACGGGCGGCAAAGTGCACGCCACCGATTACAGCAATGCCAGCCGCACGCTGATCTATAACATCCGCAAGCTGGATTGGGACGACGAGCTGCTCAAAATCCTCAAGATTCCCCGCGCGATGCTTCCCAAAGTGCGCGATTCGAGCGGCATCTTCGGCGAGACCGATCCCAAGCTTTTCGGCCGGGCGATCCCCATTGCCGGAATCGCGGGCGATCAGCAGGCCGCGACGTTCGGCCAGGCCTGCTTTCGGCCCGGCATGATCAAGAATACCTACGGCACCGGTTGCTTCCTCCTGATGAACACCGGGAGCAAGCCGGTGGCCTCGAAGAACGGCTTGCTGACCACAATCGGCTGGGGCATGGGAGGGAAGATCACGTATTGCCTTGAAGGTTCGGTATTCATCGCCGGCGCGGCCGTCCAATGGCTGCGCGATGGATTGGGGATTATCCGATCTGCGCCTGCGATCGAGAAGCTCGCGGCAACCGTCGAGGATTCCGGCGGTGTCTACATTGTCCCGGCGTTTGTCGGCCTCGGCGCGCCGCACTGGGACGCCGATGCGAGGGGAACGATCGTCGGCATCACGCGTGGGACGACGGCCGGGCACCTTGCGCGCGCGACGCTCGAATCGATGGCCTTCCAAACCCGAGACCTGGCAGAGGCCATGCAAGCCGATGCCGGAGTCAAACTGGGCAGGCTCAAGGTGGATGGCGGAGCGGCCGTCAACGACGGCCTGATGCAATTCCAGTCTGACATTTTGGGCGTGGCGGTGGATCGGCCGGTCGTCAACGAGACAACCGCGCTCGGCGCGGCATACCTCGCGGGGCTCGCCGTGGGATTCTGGAAATCCACGCGTGACGTGACCGCGAACTGGGCGCTCGAACGCACGTTCAAGCCGGCGATGAAACCGAAGCAACGCAAGGCGAGTTACGCAGACTGGCAACGCGCCGTCGGCAGATCGAGGAACTGGATCCAGCGATAAGAGAATTTCGACCGTGCGCGAGCGACACGCGGGGCAGGGGAGGCGTGCGGCCTCCATCGAAAGTGAAGGAGCAACGAGC
>JAJFLK010000098.1 GCA_021772735.1 Candidatus Sumerlaeota bacterium
CGGCGCCATCGCAGGCGGCCGAGCGATACGATTTCGCGCTGCCCGCGGGCACGGTCATTCGGGTTCTGCCTGCCGGTGTGCCCGGATGGATCAAGGCGGTGTATGGCGCGCGCAATGAGGTTTATCTCAGGCGGGAATCCATAGAATTGTTGTAGCCTGTCGCGGGAGATCCTCGCCACTCGGAGTGCCTGGAAACTGATTTGCCACGATCGACCTCCAAAACATTGAAGACGCGCAATCGCACCGGTCGCGATGCGTCGCCCAATTCGAGAGGATCGAGCAGCCGGGAGCGTCGGCTCAAGCGCCTGAACGTTCTCTACAAAATCTCGAACATTCTGACGACGACGCAGCGCAGCGAAACCGTCCTCAAGATGATCCTGCGCGAAGTCGTCAAGCTCACGCAGGCGACGAGCGCGTCTTTAATCCTGATCGATCGCGAAGCTGGGGTGCTCAATATCGAGATTGCAGACAACATCGATCCGGTCGCGGCGCGGCGGCTCAAATTGCGCATCGGCGAGGGCGTCACCGGATGGGTCGCCGCCAAGGGCAAGCCCCTGCTGGTCGGCGATGTCCGGAGCAGCCGGCATTACGTCAAGATCAAGGCAGGCGTCAGGAGCGAGCTTGCGGTGCCCCTGATCATCGGCGACGAAGTGATCGGCGTCATCAACGTGGATAGCAATCGCTGCGACGCTTTCACCGACGGAGACCTTGATATGCTGACGGCGATGGCGGCGCAGTCCGGCAAGATCCTTCAGGCCTCGCGATTGTATGAAGAAAACCGGCTCAAGGCCGAGCGTTTGGCCGCGCTGTTTGAAATTGCCGCGGCGATCGTCTCGGAGCCTCTTCTTGAGGACGTATTGCGTCGCGTTGCCGATGAGGTTCGCAAATTGGTCGAGGCCCAGGTGTGCTCGATCATGCTGCTGGACGAGAAGCGCAACGAGCTGGAAATCAACGCGGTCTCGGGCGAGGTCGCGCGCGGTTACATCGAACGCAAGTCAATCCCGGTCGATGGCAATGTCATTGGCCGGGTGATTCAGACTCGCAAGCCGCTCTATATCCCGGACGTTCGCAAGGCGCGTGGATATCGGCTGGCCAAGGTCGCGCAGGCGAGCGGATTGTGTTCGCTCCTGTGCGTGCCGATGGTGTTTCTGGATCGTCCAATCGGAGTGCTGAATATTTATTCGGATTCGCCGCGCCGGTTTGCGCCAGATGTTATCAATCTTATGACGACCCTGGCAGGGCACTCGGCCGTCGCGATTGTGAACGCGAAACGCTCCGAGCGCATCATTCGCTCGGAGGAACTGCTGCGCGAGAGCGAGAAATTTCAGTTGTTGGGTATGATGTCCTCGGAGATCGCCCATGAAATTCGCAATCCGCTGTCCATTCTGACAATGTTGGTTCACGCCCTGCGAGGCGATGAAGGGCTCACGCGCGAGAGCCGCACCGACCTCGGCGTTATGGACTCCAAGCTGCGCGATATGAACCGGATCGTCGATCAGGTGCTGGATTTCTCGCGCTCGCACCAGCTCGAAATGTCCGAGGTCGATGTGAACCAGTTGGTCGAGGATGTCTTCACGCTCGCCCGGTTTAAGGCTTCATCGATCGGGTGCCGGGTGCGCAAGCGCCTCCGTGAATCTCTGCCCTCGGTCATGGGCGATCCTGGTCAGATCGAACAGGCGGTGCTCAACCTCGCGTTGAACGGCCTGGAATCGATGCGGCGCACCGGTGGCGCGTTGCTGCTTTCGACGGGGATCATCAAGCGCAAGGGAGGCGGGCAGTGGGTGGTCATTCGCGTTCGCGATGAGGGCTGCGGCATCCCGGCCGAGAAGGTCCGCGAAATTTATGCGCCCTATTTTTCGATGAACGAGCGCGGGACGGGCCTCGGGCTTTTCATCACACAGCGGATCGTGACTCGCCACAACGGCGAGATGAAAGTCACGAGCGCCCGGGGCAAGGGGACAAAGTTCGAGATTCGTCTACCCGTCCAGATCCAGACCGAGGCGAGCGAGGCGAAGGTCGCTACGAGCAAGACTGAAAGATGAGCAAGTCGAAACCCGAAGCAAAAGGATCGCTGCTCATCATCGATGATGAAGCGGATGCGCTGTATTCGTTCAAGCGATTCCTTGCCGATGAGCCGTACGAAATTCTTACCGCGGATAACGGCCGCGATGGCGTGCGTATATTCGGCGAGCGCCAGCCCGATCTCGTCCTGATGGACGTGCGCATGCCGGGCATGGACGGCATGGAGGCCATGCGCGAGATCCGGAGTCTGAACCCGCGAGCGCTCGTCATCATGATGACCGCCTTTTCCACGACGCAGATGGCAATCGAGGCAATCAAAGCAGGCGCGCTCGATTACGTGCTCAAGCCGTTCGACGTGGAGAAGATCAAGCGACTGATCGCCGATTCGATGCGTTCGGCGCGGAGCATGAAGTCCGTCGTCTCGTATCAGCCACTCCTGAGCAAAGAAGATTATGTCCAGGGGATCATCGGCAAGAGCGATGCGATGCAGACGGTTTACAAGGAGATCGGTCGCGTCGCGGGCAGGAACATCACAGTCCTGATCACGGGCGAGACCGGGACGGGCAAGGAGCTGGTCGCCCGGGCGATCTATCATCACAGCGAGCGGAGCAAGCGCAAATTCCTGGCCGTCAATTGCGGCGCTATCCCCGAGGCGCTATTGGAAAGCGAGCTGTTCGGCCACGAGCGCGGGGCGTTCACCGGGGCGGTGGCGCGAAAGATCGGAAAGTTCGAGATCTCCGATACGGGCACGCTCTTCCTCGATGAAGTCGCGGAGCTCTCCGCAGCGACGCAATCCAAGCTGCTCCGAGTCGTGCAGGAAAATGAGATCGAGCGCGTGGGCGGTTCCACGCCGATCCCCGTCGATGTGCGGCTGATCGCGGCGACGAACCGGGATCTTGGGGCGATGATTCGGGCCGGTGGTTTTCGCGAGGATCTCTTTTATCGCCTGAACGTCGCGAGCATTCATTTGCCGCCTCTACGCGAACGCACCGAAGACATCGCGTTGCTCGTCGAGTATTTCGTCACGCGCTTCGAGGCCGAATACGGCGGCAAAGTTACCGTCTCCGAAGCGGCGATCAAGAAGCTGGAGGCTCATCTCTGGCCGGGCAACGTCCGGGAGCTGGAGAACACGATCTCGAATTCGTTCGTGCGGGTAAAAGGCGAGGTGCTCCTGCCCGAGGACGTCAGACTCGGCGCGGCAGAGGATGAGCCGGCGCCTCGCTCGAAGGCCGCAGAGGACGCCCGTGGCCCTGGCTATTCGGCGGCGACCGATTCAGACGATCTGGATTCATTGATGTGCCGGGTGTTCGAACGCGTGCGCGAGATGCGCGAGAGCGGCGAGGCCGAAGATGCGTTCGATCTCGTGGAGCATTACCTCGTGCGCGAGGCGCTCGTCCACTTTTCGGGCAATCAGGTCAGGGCTGCTCGATTGCTCGGCATTACCCGATCGACCTTGCGCAAGCGTATGGAAAAATATGGTCTGAAACTGAAGACGAAGATTGAATCGAAGGGGAAGGATTGAGGATCAATCCACAAGCGTAAGACGCGCGGCGCGGCGGCTTTCGGCGGTGAGGATTTGGGAGATGTCTGAAATCGCGCCTTCCAGATCGTCGTTGACGACGACGTAATCGTATTGCGACCAGTGTGCCATCTCCTGCCGGGCGTTCTCCATGCGGATGCGGACTGCCTCCTCCTGATCCGTTGCGCGGCCGCGCAGCCGCTTCTCAAGCGTGGCCATGGACGGCGGAAGAAGGAAGACCAGCAGGGCTTCGGGAAGGCGTTTCTTGATGGCGAGCCCGCCCTGAACGTCGATATCGAGCGCGATGCCCCGCCCCTGGCCGAGCGCCTGTTCGACGACTTCGGCCGAAGTTCCGTAAAGATTTCCGTGCACCTCGGCGTGCTCGTAGAACGCGCCGGCATCGATCATCTCGCCGAACCGCTCACGGCTGACGAAGTGATACGTCTTGCCGTCCACATCTCCCGGGCGAGGGGCGCGGCTGGTATAGGAAACCGAGTATCCAAGGGCGGGGTCGCGCTCGCGAAGCAGCTTAAGCACGGAGGACTTCCCGCCGCCCGAAGGCGCGGAAACGACCAGAAGCAGGCCGCGCCGTCGTTCAAGCCTGAAGTTCATCAGACCGAAACCTTGGCGATGGTTTCGCGGACGTGATTGGCCGAGGTGTGAAGCGCGTTGCGTTCTGCGTCGGAGAGTTCGATCTCGAGAACCTTCTCGCACCCGCTCGCGCCGATAACGATCGGCACGCCGACCATTGTATCGCTCAGTCCGTACTCGCCTTCGAGCCAGACGCAGCACGGCAGAATTCGTTTCTTATCGCGGACGATGGCCTCGACCATCTGGATCA
>JAJFLK010000099.1 GCA_021772735.1 Candidatus Sumerlaeota bacterium
GGCGTGATCGCGACGCGGTTTTCGTGGTCTTTGATTTCCTTGGGAACGCCGATGATCATAGCTTCGTTTCTCTCCGTGTCGGGGGGTGCGGACCGCGTGGGGCAGTCTAATCAATGAGCCCCGCGAACAGCTGAAATGGGCTGATTCCGATCCGCTCTGCGGACGAGGCTAGGGGGGAAGGAGTATAGAATCCGCCGCGATGGAATGCTACTGATTATGAGCACACGGGATGGGAGAATCGGGCTTGTGGGCAAATCGAATCAGGACTATTACCTTGCCGTTCCCAAGGCGGAGCTTCACGTTCATCTCGAAGGCTCGATCCAGCCGGCGACGCTGCTGGAGCTGGCCCGGCGCAATGGGGTCGATCTGCCCGCCGGGAGCGAGGCCGGGCTGGCCGAATGGTTCAAGTTCAGCGATTTCGGACATTTCATACAGGTTTACATGACGATCACGCGTTGCCTGCGGGCCGAGAGCGATTACGAATTGATCGCCTACGAGTTCGGCCACGAGCAGGCGCGGCAGAACATTCGATATAGCGAGGTCACTTTCACGCCCTATACGCACAAATCGATGGGCGTCGATGAGGAGGTGTTCCTGGCCGGATTGGCGAGGGGGCGGCGGCGGGCGTTCGAGGATTTCGGCGTCGAGATCAATTGGGTTTTCGACATCGTGCGCGAACCCCGGCTGATGCCCGCCAATGCCGACTTCACGCTGGGCGTGGCGGTGGATTATCGCGAGGACGGGGCCATCGCTCTGGGATTGGGCGGCGCGGAGAACAGCAGCCCGCCCGAGGCCTACCGCGATTGGTTCACCCGAGCGCGCGAGGCAGGGCTGCACGTCACTCCACACGCGGGCGAGCACGACGGCCCCGAAAGTATCTGGGGTTCACTGCGCGCCCTGGGGGCCGAGAGGATCGGACACGGGGTTCGCGCGATTGACGATCCGGAGCTTGTCCAATATTTGATCGAGCACGGCATCGCGCTTGAGATCAACCCGACGAGCAATATCCGGCTCGGCGTTTATCCGTCTTATGGCGAGCATCCGATGCGGCGGCTTCACGAGGCCGGAGTCATCGTGACCGTGAACTCGGACGACCCGCCGCTGTTCGGGACGACAATGACGCGCGAGGTCGAGCTGCTGGAGACCGAGTTTGGTTTCGACCGCGAGGCGATCGACGAGATTCTGCTCAATGGATTTCGCAGCAGCTTTTTGGAACCCGCACGGCGAAGCGAGTTGATCGAAGAGGCGCGGTCCGAGATGACCCGGCTGCGCGAAGAGGGCTCGGCGTAATTTCAAATACGGCGCGGAGGAACCGCCTCGACCGCGTGAGGGACGCAACGGCTTGCGTCCGCGTCCCCCCTAAGGAGCGGTCGTGCTTGCGACGTCGCGCCAGCTGATGACCGATAGGTCGGGCGTGAGCGGATAGAACGGCGGCGGCTGGACGAGCAGACGTGAATCGAATGTGTAGTGTCGGCTGAATCCGCCGTAGCTGTTCTTGGTCTGTCCGCGCATGAAGTGTACGACGCCGCCGGTCAGATACAGGTCGCCGAATTTCCACGAGCCCGTCCTGTTGCCGCTTCCGGGTTCCGAATCCGGAACGCCGGTCCAGAGTTCGGATAGATCTCGTTGGTTGCCGTCCTCGATGTAGAAGCCGCCGTCCTGATTCTTGGCGGCGTTCACGGTGCCTGTGGTATTACCCCAGGTGCGGACATCAGGGTTGGCCGAGGCCTGGCCGGTGACCATGATATGCGCGTCGACGATGCCTTCGGATGGCATGGAACCATCGACGGCCAAGTTGCGTTCGGCGATCAGGCCCAATACGTCAGTGACGGTTTCAGGCGGAAAGTTCCGATTGTCGCTGATGTCGTATTGGCCATTGGTCTGAGGGTGCGTGTTATAGACGAGTTCGCCTTCGAGGATGACGTTGCCGTCGGTCGGAGCATTGTTAAACGGTGGGATGATCGCCTGGGATGCATCATTGGCCAGGGCGCCCAGAGTGACGCGGCCGTTTACCGTGCCGCTGACGAAGACGTTGCCGTCGCGGACGATCATCGCGCCGTTCATGGCCGAAAGATCGAAGTTCGTCGTCGTCTGATTCAGCGCTCCGGCCGAAGACATCCCTTCGCCGATCAGATAATTCATGCCGTCCAGATTGACGACATCGACGGTGCCGTTGGCGTTGAACTCGAAGCGGTAGTTATTGATATTGGGCGTGGTTTCATCGGTGAAGAACTCGGGCGGCGCCGTAGCGAGCCAGGGGTCATCACCGGGCAGGTCAATGCCTCCCGAAGCAGCCGCGCTGATCAGGCGATCCAGGTCCGAAGGCAGCTCGACGTAATCTGCGTTCGTGTCCTTGAGGCCGTTGTAGATGACGTTCTGGTAGTTTCCGTTGCTGGTTCGAACCTCGCGATTGACGATTTCAACATCACTATTGAACGTCAGGGGGTTATTTGGCGTGGACGTTCCATAGACGAAAAGGTGCCGATTGGAGTGGACCGGGCCGTTGAAGGTTTCGCCGGCGCCGAGCCAGCGCGCGCGGCCGTCGATGGCGCTTAGCGATGCGGTGTTGAAGAAGGCGTATCGGGCGAACGTGCCCGAACCGATCGTTACGGTGACCGTCCGATAGATCTGCTTCGGCCTGAGCGAGCGTCCGACTGATTCCACGTTCCAGGTTCCGTTGGCCGGGTTGGACCAGACGCGAGTCCGCGAGGCCACCGGCTCAAGCGCGCTCGAGGTGATACCGGGATCGAGCGTCACCCAGTTTTCTCCGAAAGGATAGAAGGCCTGGTCTTCGGTGACGTTGAATCTGGGGTCGTAGATGCCGGTGATCTCGCCGGCGCCGGCGCCGTAGATAAACGAAAGCGTGCGGGCGACGCCGGCTTCGGAGGCATAGAACGCCTGATCCGAGGCCCGCGTGCCGAACGCCATCTGCGAGTTGCTTTTTGCGTGCTGCATCATCGGGATCATCATCATCCCGAGCAGCGCGCCGAAGATTACTGTCAGCAGAAGGAGCGAACCCCGGCGGTGGTTTTGCGCGAACTTGAGATTCATGATGTATGCCTCTTTCTATTGCTCAACAAGAGCCAAGAGCCGAATTCAAAATTTCTACAAATTGCGCGGCAACGCGCGGCCGATCAACGTGTATCGCTTCTCCCCATTGCGCGTCATATCCACGCGCATGCTGAGGACC
Source organism: Candidatus Sumerlaeota bacterium (assembly GCA_021772735.1). GTDB lineage: Bacteria > Sumerlaeota > Sumerlaeia > MVZB01 > JAJFLK01 > JAJFLK01. The sequence continues at coordinate 3,191 of JAJFLK010000099.1, forward strand.
AGGCTCAGAATGCCCTCCTGGTTTTCGACAAAGAAATCCTCGACGTCCGGCAGGAATTGCCTCTGTGTCATCGATGTCCAATCGCCCGCAGGCCCCTGGCTCTCGTAGAAGATTTCGCGATCGTTACCGGCAAAACGAAATCTCTGAACTTCATCCGTCCCGTTGGCAAGCGGAAGCGTGAAAGTGATCATGGACCTGCTGGCGTCGATGACGGGGCGGTTTGCAGCAACCAGTGCATCGGGCCGATAGGCGTGGTTCAGCGTGCGCGTCATGCTTTCCAGCGTGAGCGCTCCGCGACTCAGAATTCTGGACTCCGTGGTGCCCTGGACGACGAATCTTGCGCCGAGGACGAAGACCGCCATCACTCCGACCGATGCGACAGCCGATATCGCCGACGCAATTGTCATCTCGATAAGTGAGAAGCCGAGGCGCCGCGCGCGGCGACGCGAGTACGTCCGAGCGGGCCAGAGGGGTCTGCGCATGATCGTTTGAAGCATTGGGTTCATGATCGAATCGACTTCCTTTTTTATAGACGCGGGCCGACTTCAGCGACGAACGTTTCGAGAACTGTGAATCCCGGTCGCCCGGTTCGGAGGTCGTTCCATTTGACAACGACAGCGATCCGCTTGACCGCGCTGCCGGGCACTCCGCCGGCGATGACCCCGGCGGGATCTCCATCGGTGACGAAGAGCCCCCAGGCGAATTGCGGATCCAGAAGCGACTCTTGCTCTTCGACCGGAACGAACTCCCAACGGTCGTATCCGTTCATCGCGGCGACTTGATCGCGCGAGAAGAATAGATAGTTCGTATTATTGGTGACGATAGGAGACTCCGGATTGATTCGCCCTTCGCGGAAGCTTGAAAGGAAAAGCGCCATGGCCTCAGCCGATGCGCCCCCCGGGGCGCCGCCGGGAAGGGCCGGCTCGCGGGTGTCGAGGCCCGGCGCCGCAGAGCGCGGAAAATCGAGCAGCACGCTCGGCACCTGGGCCGTGTCCAAAATGCTCGGCAGCGATTGCCCGTAAGCGATCTCGTTGTATCCGCTCCGCTTGACCAATTCCATCATGGCCGTGGCCATGTTCTGGCCGACCAGGTTCAGGCTGACCGAGCGCGTCTGGAGACGGGCAGACTGGATCGTTCCGATCGAGGGAAGAAGGACCAGGCCGAAAATGCCGATCGCAAACATCGTCTCGACGAGCGAGAATCCACGTGAGCTCCCACGAGTGGAGCAGGGACGGAGTCTGTGTGAGGTGGTCATCATGAGAGTATCTTTCCGGCGCAGCGAGCGGGATCCATTAACACACTGGCTCGATAGCGCACGATCCGTGCCCAATCAGGGCGCAGTGGAACTCACGACACGAGATCGCCCCCCCGCTTCGCTGAATCCACGAACGTTAGGGACGCTTGTCGGCCCCGGTCCGATAGCAGACGAGAAGTGTCTTG
>JAJFLK010000100.1 GCA_021772735.1 Candidatus Sumerlaeota bacterium
GAGGCCATGTTCGCTCTGTCTGCAATCTGTGGAACTCTTGGAGTCGGGCTTTGCTACCTCGTCGCCCGGAAAATATTCGCGCTTCAACGCGCCTCCGCCCTGGTGCTGGCCGTCGCCCTCGCATTCTCGGGCCGATACGCATTCTACGGCTGCGCTGTCCAATACAGTTCGCTGCAGACTGCTTTGATCCTTGCCGCGTTTCTCGCTGCGGGGATGGGCCGGCCCTTGCTTGGAGGAATTTGCTTTGCGCTCGCTGGGGCAACCTCGCCGGCGAGCGTCCTCTGCCTTCCGGCTTTGCTGATTCTGAATCGATCCGTTCGTGCAGCATCTGTATTCACGATATCAAGTGGATTGATAGTCCTGATATTCGCCGCTCCGGACTGGAACAACTTCTGGTTCGGCAGCCGCGGCGTCTTCGGAGCATCCTCGGCGGGTAATGTTCCGCTTTCGGCCATGCCCGGTGTGATGGAGACGATCTTCGGCCAGCTCTGGCGCGATTGGAGCATTGCCCTCCTGCTTGCGGCAATCGGCCTCGTCGAGCAGTTCCGCCGCGACAGACGCCTGTTTCTGTCGATGATTGTGCTGATTGCCGCGCATTTGGCCTATCCCGGGAAATACTATCCCAAACTCTACCAGCCGATGTATCCGATCATCGCGCTGGCTATGGGAGTCGCGCTCGATCGCCTGATCGATCAGACCGCACGAATCCAAGCAATACGGTGGCGTCGAATCTATGCCGGCGCTCTGGCCTTACTCGTCTTGTTTACGATTAGAGGCATTTATCGCTCGTCAGAGCATTATCGCCAATGGGCCGCCCAACGAATCGAGCGCGAAATAGAGGGGCTTAATCTTATCGGCGACCATATGGGCAAGGGCGATATTCTCGTTGCGAAGTACCGACACGGCATGCGGTGGGGTTATGTTGCGCACGGGAATCCTTACTGCGGGCTGTGGCTTCCCAATCCCGAAGTGGCGCTGAAGGCCAATCGCCAATCCGATTTGCTGGTCCACATTTCGTTGCTCCCCGAAATGGAGAGTCTTTGCGACCGGGCCGGCGTCACGATGGAAATACGCCGGGTTCAGGGGGAAAGGCGATATGGCTTCATTCCCTCCGGCTCATTTGCCTCGAGCGGCGATCAATAGCTGAGTCGGAAGTACACCCTCCTCATTCGATCGGCTCTTCGTATCTCTTTCGGCACTCTTTGCCGGGGGCGGGCCGCCGGATCGACCCGTGACAATACCCACCGGCTTCGCATAATGGCCGCATGGATTCGCGGGCCGGACATCTCAAGAACCTCAAGCCGCACCTGCTGCCCGCCGCAATTTTCGCGGCTCTGGCTCTGGCGGTCACGTGGCCTCTGTGGCAGCCGGTCGGGCAATCGGCCGTGATCCAGAGTTACGGCGATCCGCTGCTCAACTCCTGGATTCTGTGGTGGGATCGATTCGCTCTGTTCCATCAGGCCACCGCGTTTTTCGACGCGAACGTTTTCTGGCCGAACGCCGATGCGCTTGCATACGGCGAGCATCTTCTTGCGCCCGCTTTGATGACGCTGCCCTTTGCGCCGCTCGTCGATCACCCGGCCGCGCTGCATAACCTCTCGGTCGTGCAGGCTTATTTTTTCAGTGCGCTGGCGGCGTATGCGCTTGCGTGGCGATACTTCCGCACTCCCCTGCCCGCGACCGCCGCCGGCCTGGCGTACGGATTCGCGGCTTATCGGCTCGCGCAGGTCGGCCATATCCAGCTCGCGCACGGCGAGTTTCTGCCGCTCATGGTCTTGGGGTTTGAGCTCGCGCTGGACCGACCCTCGGGACGCGGTCCGAAGGCGTTGCTTGCCGCCGCAGCGCTCGGCCAATGGCTGACGTCGTGGTATTGGGCTGTCTTCAGCTTTTGGTGCCTGGCGCCGTATTTCGCGGTCCGCCTCTGGCATCGGCGAAGCGAGCTGGACGCTCGCCGAGTGATGGCCGTGCTCGCGCCGTTGATTATTGCCGCGATCCTGACGCTGCCCATGGCATTGCCTTACGCGAAACTGAAAAAGAAGAACGTCCTGATCCGACCGCCTGAAGCCTCCGCCGGATTCGCCGCCACGCCGCGGGATTTCGCGACGCCGCCGCCCCGGCAATTGCTTTGGGGCTGGATCGGTGAGCGACCCGAGAAATTCGAGGGCACGAACGCAAACGGCCCGAGCGTCCGACGTCCCAATGCCGAGCGCGCGCTTTTCCCCGGGCTGGCGGTTTGCCTGGCATTGGCCTTCGGGCTCTCTGCCGCCGTCCGTCGCCGCCCCGCGATGGAATCAGACGCAAAGATTTCCCCCGATGTCGAACTGCCTTTGTCCGCGCGATTTCCTCTGCGCCTGTGGCTCGCGATCGCACTCGGACTTATGGCCTTTTGTTTCGGTGATCGGCTGCGATTCGACCCGCAATCCGATTCGGGATTCCCGATGCCGCTCGCGCTGGTTAATGCGTTCTTCCCGTTCGCCGAAGGAATGCGCGTGCCTGCGCGCTGGATGTTGCCCGCAACATTGCCGCTCGCTCTGATGGTCGGGTTCGTTGTCGCGCAGCTCGGCGCGCGGGCCGCAAACACGAGGTCAGCCGAAGGCCGGTCCGGGCAAACGGGCGAAGCAAGTCGCTTCCCCGCCACAGTGCCTATCATCATCTCTTACGCCTTCATCGCGCTGCTCGTCCTCGAATCTCTGGCACGACCCGTTCCGACGCAGGGACTGCCCGCCGGTCCGCGAGAGGTCGATCTCTGGCTGCGCGATCAGACATTCCCCTCGCCTGTGGCCGAGTGGCCCCTGCGCGCCGACGATGACAATCAGCCGATGCTGCATGCGGCCTGGCACCGCCAACCTCTTGCGGGCGGGACGAACGGAGTTTTTCCGCCGGGATATCGGAGCCTGATGAGGAAGCTCGACCGGCTTGAAACTCCCCAGGGCCTGGCCGCCGCTCGCGAGCTGCGGATCAAATACATCGTTTTCGCGGCGACGTCACCCGGGGTTGCGGGCGTCTCGGGCGCCGGTGGCGCGTCTTCATCGCCCGAATCCGTCACGCGCGATTTCCTGCTTCGATCGCCTTCAACATATCAGGCCGGGGGCTATCGGGTCGTTGATATTGAAGAGATCGAACGAGCACAAACGCAGCGCGTGCGATGAAGGCGGATGGCTAACCGGACCGATGCTTGCGCGGACTTTTCTTGCGCGCGGTTTTCTTGGCCGGCCCGCGCTTGCGCGGTTTGGGTTTCGTCGCACGCGTACGGGCCTTTTTCTTTGCCGGAGCCTTGCCGGCTTCTTTCTTCGCAGGATCCAGACGTGCTGCTCGTTTCGTTTTGACCGTCGAACTCCCGCCTTTCTTTACGGCCCGTTTCGGCCGAGGGTTTGTGGCTGGCTTTGTGGCCTGACTGGAGGGCGCCATCTGCGGCGCCGAGCCAGCTATCGAAGTGGTCTTCCTGGGCTTCGCTCCACCCATCCCGACGGCTCGCTTGAGCGCCTCGATTTCTCTCACGCCGAGCGGACGATATGCGCCGACCTTGAGATCGCGCAATTGAACCGGGCCGACTCGCGGGCGATGAAGCAACGTCACATGGAATCCAACCGCCTCGCACATACGGCGAACGATGCGATTGCGGCCCTGGTGCATGATGATCCGCAGACCGGCAAAGCGCGTCCGGGGCTCGCCGCGCTGCTTGCGGGATTCGGCCCTTGTGCGTTGGCCGCGCCCGACCCCGCGACTGGGGCCCGCCCCGCCGCCGGTGCGCTCGACCGAAATCGCGCGCGCAAAGCCATCTTCCAAAACCACGCCCCGTCGGAGGCGCTGAAGCTGATCCTCGCGAGGCGGGCCCGAGCTGAACACCAGATACTCTTTCTCGATGCCGTAACGTGGATGAGTCAGCCGGGCGTTCAGGTCGCCATCGTTGGTCAGAATGAGCAGGCCCGTTGTCGGCCGATCCAGCCTTCCCGCACTCTGCACGGATTCATGCAGCTTGGGCGGCAAAAGCTCGAAAATATTCTTGTGCGAGTGCGGATCGCCGCGCGTGACGTCGAACCCCTCGGGCTTGTGCAGCGCGATATAGATGAGGCGGTTCGGCGGTTTGACGGCGCGCCCCCGAACCTGCACGCTGTCGCTTCCCAGCTCGACCTGACGGCCAAGATCCTTGACGACGGCGCCGTTGACTTTAACAAGGCCCTCGGTGATTAAGCCTTCGGCACTGCGCCGCGAGGCCACGCCACAGTGCGCGAGATATTGATTGAGACGCATAATTGAATATAGATGAGAAAAATCGGTGGCGACCGGTTTTGGCGTGAGGACGACCGTATCACTCAGAGCATTCGGGGCCTCGCCCTCAATTTACACTGCCGGATTCAGGCGGGGTCCGATGCCCCAGACTCCGTGAGATCTTCCGTCTTTGGGGCTTCCTCGTCTTCGCAGAGCGGCTCGGCCTCGGCTTGGGTCTCGGCATCGGGCTTTGCTTCGCTCTGCTCCTCGGCAGAGGCTTCTGTCTGTTCAGCGTCGGATTCTGGAGCATCGCCAATCTCGACCTCGGCGTTCGCCTCGACTTCGGCGCTTGCCTCGACCTCGACGCTCTCCACGGGTTCGGTTTCGGCTTCTGCGTCTTCGAGTGAGAAACGTTCGCGCAGGCCCTGGATCGTCGGCAGGTCGCTGATCCGCCGCAGGCCGAACGTCTTCAAGAACTTCGGCGTCGTGCCATACATTGGCGGTCGGCCGATGACTTCCTTGCGCCCGACGACTTCGATCACTTCCAAGTCGAGCAGGTTACGAATGATCCCGCTTGTTTCCACGCCGCGAATGGTCTCGACCTCGGCCCGAATGATCGGCTGCCGATAGGCGATGATGGCGAGCGTTTCGAGTGCGGCGTTTGTCAGGAGAGGTTTCTTTTTCTTCGAACTCAAGCGCATGACGGAATCGGCATAACATCCTCTCGTGCCCATCTGATATCCGCCGGCGACTTCGAGTATCTGCATCCCGCGCTCCTCAGCGTCGTATTGCTCGCGCAATTCATCGACGGCGCGACGCACTTCCTTGGAATCCGCATCGCCCAACGCGTTTGCAAGCCGCCGGGCGGACTGCGGCTCAGGCGAAGCGAACAGCATTGCCTCGATGGCCGATCTGAATTCGGCGCCCCGCTTGGGGGACTCAACGCCTCCGGATTCTTCAGCGGCATCCACGATGTCCGCGCGCTGCTCTTCAAGCGGGTTATCCGCAACGAGTGCCTGGCCGGCCTCGCCTGCTTCAAGCTCCGTGACCGCCGCATCGCTCGTGACGTCCGAGCTTGTCGGGCTTTCGTCTTCAACGGCGGGAGCCTGCGGGTCTGCTTCTCGAACAGCCATGGGGGAACCTCGGTCAAATTGGATCTGATATCGGCCACCGTGCGAAATGGCACAGCGTCCCGCCAGCGAATTTCGGGCGGTGAAACCCCCGATGAGATCTTCGGCCAGCGAAGGGGCAGTCTACCAGATCGCCGCAGTCTCGCATACCGATAATCAAGATCAATTTTGCGACCGCGCGAGGTGCAAATATCTGCATTGATTCATCGGACCGCGACTGATTCGGCATTGATCAAGGTCATCGAAATACGCCCGATCAAGTCGTCTACCCTTGCAGGTCAAATGAACCGGGTGGTCCGCGAAATAGTTCCTATAAGCGGAACGTTTTTCGCGCGCATTATTTCGGAGCATGGACGCCACGCCGGACCCGGGGGCCCGCAGAGGGGGGCAGGCGGGGGACAGAAAGCAGAAGTGGACAAGCTCCATCACGGCCCAACGCCGTGACGCTCCGAAGGCAACTCCTTTGGAGTTAGATGCTTACGCAGGATCGGAGGAGACATCGAAGAGCCATTCCGGGTGCAGCAAACGGGCGATTCCGCGCCCGCGCATCAGGCAACGGGGCGACAATATTCGTGACTAGCGGGCGGATTCAGGATGAAAAATGCCCGAAAACGTGATCATTAATGGAGAGTGCCCCGGCCACGCGCGGCCTGTTTCCTGCTCGATACACGGCTGAGGATCATCGATTTGGCCACCGATACAAAGACACATGGCCTTGACAAATCCGTACAACTCTCTATACAAGTTACTCGGCGCGATGTTCGTCCGCCCGGTCCGTCTGGACCGGCGTGCAGGGCGGTTGTGCGCTTGGCGCTTGCGCGGCAATAGGCGGGCCGTGCGCGTTGCCGATCAGTCTTTGTTTTAAACCGACCGAGGAAATTTGATATGCGAAAATTCGGCGCCCATGTTTTTCAATCGAGGCCTTTGGGTCTTGCCCTTGTTGGCCTGACGCTTTTTGCAGCGGCTGGAGTCGCCACCGCGGCCATCAGCACCTTCGTCTCTCAGGATGAAATCATCGAGCGCAGCGATAATATCTTCGTCGCCGTTTGCGAGGGTCGATCCTCGCGCTTCCGAGACGGTAACTTTATTACGACGTACTCCTTCCGAACCAGCGAAGTCTGGAAAGGCGAACTGACAGATCTCGAGACGGAT